>JAPOPM010000027.1 GCA_026712905.1 Deltaproteobacteria bacterium | reverse complement strand
CCCGACACGTGCCGCTTCTGGCAGAAGGGCTCCCTCGAGAAGATGGACAAGGACCGCTTCCGCCGCGACCTGGGCGGCGTCGAGGAAGCCTACCAGGAGGTCTGCCGCCGGGTGACCGGCAGCTAGTGGGGATCCGCCGCATCCCCGCCCGGCCACCCGTCAGTACCGCGAAGCAGGTTGTGTCAAAACTCATGAGACAGCGACCTTTCGAAACGTCATTCCGGTGGAAGCGGGAATCCAGGCGGTAGGGCGGGGCGCCGTTTTATCATGCTCGTCAAAGTCTTCGTAACCCTCAAGGAAGGCGTCCTGGACCCCCAGGGCAAGGCCGTGGAGAACTCGCTCCACAGCCTGGGCTTCGACGCCGTCCAGGAAGTGCGCGTGGGCAAGTACCTGGAGCTGCGCCTGGATGTGGCCGCGGCGGAGGACGCCGAGCAGCAGGCGCGGCGCATGTGCGAGAAGCTGCTCGCAAACCCGGTCATCGAGGACTACCGCTTCGAGGTCGCAAGGTAGCCGTATGCGCTGGGGGGTGGCAGTCTTTCCCGGCTCCTGCGACGACGATGACGTCGTCCACTGTCTGCGCCACGTGCTCGGGCACGAGGTGCGCACCCTGTGGCACAAGGACCCGTTCGACGGCGGCTGCGACGGCGTGGTCCTCCCGGGCGGCTTCTCCTATGGCGACTACCTGCGCGCCGGCGCCATGGCCCGGTTCGCGCCGGTCATGCAGGGCATCGTCGACTTCGCCGCGGCCGGCGGCCTGGTGCTCGGCATCTGCAACGGCTTCCAGATCCTCTGCGAGGCCGGGCTGCTTCCCGGAGCCCTCACGCGCAACGAGTCCCTGCGCTTCGTGTGCCGGCGCGTGACCGTGCGCGTGGAACACGCCCAGTCGCCGTTCACGTGTACCGCGCAGCCCGGTGAGCTGTTGGAGATGCCGGTGAAGCACGTCGACGGCCGCTACTACGCCGACACCCTCACCCTCGAGGGACTTCGGGACCACGGACAGGTGCTGCTGCGCTACGCCGACGCGGACGGCGACACTCCCGACGCGGCCAATCCCAACGGCTCGGTGCAAAACATCGCCGGCGTGTGCAACCGCGGCCGGAATGTCTTCGGCCTGATGCCGCATCCGGAGGATGCCGCGGAAGAACTGCTGGGGGGCGTCGGCGGCCTGACGATTTTCTCCTCGATGGCCGACTTCCTGCACGGGAACCGCGCATGACGCCCCGGCACGGCGTCATGCCGGCCTGCGACAAGTACGCTCGGGTTCACGACGGTATTCGTGCCGTATCATACCAGGCAGCGACATGAGCGACGCAACGAACCCCGACACCGCGCCCTTGACCGCCGAGGTGGTCCACGCTCACGGCCTGACCGACCACGAGTACACCGAGATCCAGCGTCTTCTGGGACGGCCGCCTAACCTCACCGAGTTGGGCGTCTTCTCGGTCATGTGGTCGGAGCACTGCAGCTACAAGAGCTCGCGCAAGCACCTGAAACAGCTTCCCACCGAAGGTCCCCGCGTCATCCACGGCCCGGGCGAGAACGCCGGCGTCATGGACATCGGCGACGGCCTCGCCGTGGTGTTCAAGATCGAGAGCCACAACCACCCGTCCTTCATCGAGCCCTATCAGGGGGCGGCCACCGGCGTGGGCGGCATCCTGCGGGACGTGTTCACCATGGGCGCGCGTCCCATCGCCAGCCTCAATTCGCTCCGGTTCGGCGCCATCCGCCACCCCAAGACGCCCTACCTGATGAACGGCGTGGTGGGCGGCATCGGCGGCTACGGCAACTGCGTCGGCGTGCCCACCGTGGGCGGCGACATCTACTTCGACGAATGCTACGACGCCAACATCCTGGTGAACGCGTTCACGCTGGGCCTGGCGGAGCGGGATCGCATCTTCACCGGCAAGGCCCAGGGCGCCGGCAACCCGGTGATGTACGTGGGCTCCAAGACCGGGCGCGACGGGGTACACGGCGCCACCATGGCCTCGGAGTCCTTCTCCGAGGACTCCGAGCAGCGCCGCCCCACCGTGCAGGTGGGCGACCCCTTTACCGAAAAGCTCCTCATCGAGGCGTGTCTGGAGTTGATGCGGACCGACGCCATCGTGGGCATCCAGGACATGGGCGCCGCGGGCCTCACCAGTTCCGCCGTGGAGATGGCCGGCCGCGCCGGCTCGGGCGTGGAGCTGGAACTGGCGCACGTGCCGCTGCGCGAGCGGGGCATGACCCCCTACGAGATCCTGCTGTCCGAGTCCCAGGAGCGCATGCTGTTGGTGGCACATCCGGAGTCGGTGGCCGAAGTCCAGGCGATCTTCGAGCGCTGGGACCTCGACGCGGTGGTGGTGGGCCGGGTCATCGACGAACCCGTGTTCCGGGTGCTGTCGGAAGGCCGTCCGGTGGCCGATATCCCGGTGGCGGCGCTCACCGACGCCGCGCCGGCGTACGACCGGCCCGCGAAACGGCCGGTGCGTCAGGACGAGATCCAGCGCCTGGACGCGGACGCGTTGCCGCGGCCCGAGAGCATGACCCGGGTGCTGGAGCAACTGCTGGATTCCCCGAACCTGGGCTCCCGGGAGTGGGTCTGCCGCCAGTACGACCACTACGTGCGCGGCAACACGGTACTGGCGCCGGGCGCGGACGCCGCGGTGATCCGCGTCAAGGGCACCTCCAAGGGACTGGCTCTGACCGTGGACTGCAACGCGCGCTACTGCTACCTGGACCCCCGTGCGGGCGGCATGGCCGCGGTGGCCGAGGCGGCGCGGAACCTGTCGTGCGTCGGGGCAACGCCGCTGGGGCTCACGGACTGCCTCAACTTCGGCAACCCCGAGCGGGAGGACGTGATGTGGCAGTTCTCCCAGGCCATCGGGGGCATGCGCGACGCGTGCCTGGCGCTGGAGGTCCCGGTGGTGAGCGGCAACGTGAGCTTCTACAACGAGACCGACGGCGTCTCCATCCACCCCACGCCCACGGTGGCCATGGTGGGGCTGCTGGAGGATGTGACCCGCATCGCCACCCCGTGGTTCAAGGAGGAGGGCGACCTCGTGGTGCTGCTGGGCGTCAACCGCGACGAGTTGGGCGGCAGCGAGTACCTCAAGGTGGTGCACGGACAGGTGGCGGGCAAGCCGCCAACCGTGGACTTGGTGCTGGAACGCGGAGTGCAGCGAACCTGCCGGTTGGCGGTGCAGCAGGGGCTGCTCTCATCGGCTCACGACGTTTCCGAAGGGGGACTCGCCGTGGCCCTGGCCGAGTGCTGCATCTCACATCCGGGCCCCGCGGGGATGGGAGCGGTCATCGAGATCGAGCAACGCGGGCACGCGGACGCGCTCCTGTTCGGCGAATCGCAGTCGCGCATCGTGGTTTCCTTGAAGGAAAGGGACTACGGCCGGTTGCAGGACATCGCGACCCATGAGAACGTTCCGATGGCGGTCATCGGGAAAGTGGACGGGAACCGGTTGGCCATCAACGACTGGGTGCGTGCGCCGGTGCAACGGCTGCGTAACATTTGGTCGACGGCCCTGGAACGGTATGTTAAGTGACGAACAGGCTCGGGGAAGCGGAGTCACGCTGGCTCTTCCGCAGGCAGGACCTGATGTTCGACAAGTTCCATGAAGAATGCGCGGTGGTGGGTGTCCACGGTCATCCCGAGGCCGCCAATATGGTGTACCTGGGGCTCTACGCCCTGCAGCACCGGGGCCAGGAATCGTCCGGCATCGTGTCCTCCGACGGCGACGTCCTCATCTCCCACCGCCAGATGGGTCTGGTGGCGGACATCTTCAAGGAAGACATCATCAAGAACCTGCAGGGCGCCGCGGCCATCGGGCACAACCGCTATTCCACCAGCGGGCACACCGACCTCAAGAATGCCCAGCCGTTCGTGGTGGAGTACGCCGACGGCCCCATCGCCGTGTCCCACAACGGCAACCTGATCAACGCCAACCAGCTCCGCCAGCAGCTCGAGGAATCGGGCTCCATCTTCCAGTCCACCTCCGACACCGAGGTGATCGTCCATCTCATCGCCACCTCGAAGGAGAAGACCCTGACGGACCGCGTCATCGACGCCCTCCACCGGGTCAAGGGCTCCTACTCCCTCGTGTTCCTCACCACCCACACCATGATCGCCGCTCGCGATCCTCTGGGTTTCCGGCCGCTGATCGTGGGCCGGTTTCGCGGGGACGGGGACCGGGACGGCTGGGTGGTGGCGTCGGAGACCTGTGTGCTGGACCTCATCGAGGCGGAATACGTGCGCGAGGTGGAGCCGGGCGAGGTGCTGGTCTTCAGCCGCGGCGGCATGGAGTCCCTCAAGCCTTTCCCGGAGGTCCGTCCGGCCCGTTGCATCTTCGAGTCCATCTACTTCGCCCGGCCCGACAGCAACGTCTACGGTCACAGCGTCTACCAGTACCGCAAGGAGCTGGGTCGCCAACTCGCCCGCGAGAGCCACATCGACGCCGACATCGTGACCCCCGTGCCCGACTCGGGGGTGCCCGCGGCCATCGGCTACGCCGAACAGTGCGGCATCCCTCTCGACCTCGCCCTGATCCGCAACCACTACGTCGGCCGCACCTTCATCGAACCGCAGCAGCACATCCGCAACTTCGGCGTCAAGATCAAGCTCAACGCCATGCGCGAGGTGCTCCAGGGCAAGCGCGTCATCGTGGTGGACGACTCCATCGTCCGCGGCACCACCAGTCAGAAGATCATCCGCATGCTGCGCGAGGCCGGGGCCACCGAGGTCCACGTGCGCATCAGCTCACCCCCCACCATCAGCCCCTGCTACTACGGCATCGACACCCCCACCCACAAGGAACTCATCGCTTCCGTCCACTCCGTCGACGGCATCCGCGACTTCATCGGCGCCGACTCCCTCGCCTACCTGAGCCGCGAGGGCCTCTACACTTTCTTCAAGGGTGACGACACCGGCTACTGCGACGCCTGCTTCACCGCCAACTACCCCGTGCTGGCGGACGACACCGGCAAGACCCCGCAGTTGCATTTGTTCGAGGCGGTGAGCCGGCGGTGAAGCATCAATAGGGTTGTGCCGCATGACAAGCGGCCACCCCCTTTCCCCTTTCCGCCCACGGGTACCCTGTCCGTGTGACGCACCGTTGGTATTAATGACCGTCCATGCAGCCGGTTTCACCACAGAACGGCGTGTGGCGGGAGAATGTTGAGATGAGCGAACTGACTCTGGTGATCGGCAACAAGAACTACTCTTCGTGGTCCCTTCGGCCTTGGCTGGCCCTGCGCCATGCCGGCATCCCGTTCGCCGAAAAGATGCTCCTGCTGTTCGACGAGAACTGGAAGGAAGCCATCGCCGCGGTATCCCCGTCGCGGCGCGTGCCGGTGTTGCTTCACGGCGAGCGCACCATCTGGGAAACCCTCGCGATCCTGGAATACGCCCACGAGCTGTTCCCGGAGGCCGGCCTGTGGCCCGAGGATCGGGATGCGCGGGCGATGGCTCGTTCGATCGCCTGCGAAATGCACGCCGGCTTTACCGCTGTTCGCAACTGCATGCCCATGAACCTGCGTCGCACGGACCTGAAGGGCAAGGGCCGCGGTTCCGGTGTCGCGGAAGACATAGCGCGGATATGCGAGATCTGGCGTGAGTGCCGTGACCGCTACGGCAAGGGAGGCGACTTTCTCTTCGGCGGCTTCGGCGCGGCGGATGCCATGTTCGCCCCGGTGGTCACCCGCCTGGATACGTACGGGGTCGAGCTCGACGACATGTGCGCCGCCTACAGCCGTGCGGTCCTGACACTGCCTGCCTTCGTCGAGTGGCGCGACGCGGCGCTTCAAGAACCCTGGATCGTGCCCGAAGACGAGATCGATTGAATTCCGTCACGGGGAAATCATGGCACTGGTGCAGTCCGGGGAGTCCGGGCAAGGCACTAGCGGCTAGCTCTTGCCGCTCTCGCCTCCTCGAAGTGGCGGATTGCCGCATCGAACTTGTCGCGGCAACCCGTGTTGCAGAACCCGACGACGTGGCCGTCGTACTCGGTCAGTGAGTCGGGCTGCACCGGCTCGCCGGACCAGGGGCAGGTTTCGTTGATACAATCGGCGATATCGAGTTCGTCCATCGGTTCCTCCGGTCGTTCACGGTCACCCCGGGCCGTATGCCACTACCGGCCGAAACGGGTCCACTGAAGTGGTAACGGCGGTCGGTCGTCGGGCCGTTCAATCACTGATCTGCGTACGCAAGGCGGCGAGTCGAGGCAGAATATGCGGTGCTTCCTTCGCGTCGCAGAGAGGCGGCAACTCGTTCTCGACGATTTGCCAGGCGATACGGTGACCGGTTCGCACGATGACGCTTTCAATGTCGCTCCAATCGCGCGGACGGTCCGCAAAGGCCTTGAGGATCACCAGATCCTCTGCGGAGCAGGTGTTCAAACGGGCTTCCTTCAGGAACTGATAGAATGTCGCGCGCTCTATCACACGCTCCTCGAAGGGAAGCGCACCAAGCGTGATGTCGATGGGGATGCCATGCTCCGACTGAAGCAGCAGGGTCCGGTGCCGGCGAGCGAATTCGTCAGCATCGGCAAAGCGCCCGGCAAACGCACCACAAAGTTCTTCGATGTACTGTGCTTCGGGACCAAAGCCCGTGAGAATGGTGACGTCGATGTCAGCAGTCAGTCGAGGCTCGCCCCAGCGCTGCAATGCGATGCCGCCAATGAAACAGAAGCGCCAGCCGCGGACCTGACAGAACGATTGGACCTCACTTGCCAGGTGGAACAGATCGCGCATTTCGTAGTTTGGCGAAGACCGCCTGTTGTTCCACGAGCCCCGATGTGGTCCTGGTCTGAGTTGAGAGCGCGGCCTCGAAAGCGCCGTTCATGGCCTCTATATGCTCAGCAACGTTGACGTTGCGGAGGTCTTGGCGTCGCAGTTCCTCGATTTTGGCGGAAGCCAGCCGCCACCGTTCGGCATAGGCGCGCAGTTCTTTTTCCTCGTCGCCAAGCATGTTCTGTAAGACAGTTTACGTCTTGAGTTCGAGGACAACAACCGTTGACGATTGCGTTCCTGGATCAACGGGAACCGTCATCTTGCTTGCCGCGCAGTTGGCGAGTCGCGGCCCCATCCAGGACGATCTCCCCCTCTCGGCTGCTCAAAGCCACCCCGTAGTCGCTCCTTGCCCGCTCCACCGACACGTACCCCTGCCGCACGTCCTCCAGCACCGCCTCGGGGCTGCGCTCGAAGGCGGCGCCCACGCCGCCGCCGCCCGGCCGCTCCATTCGCAGGACGTCTTGGCTCTTGAGGCGCTGGTCGCCGAAGCGCGAGGGCATGCTGCGCTCGTCGCCGGCGCTGGGGTTGATGATGCAGCCGCCGGTGCCGCCGGGGTGGCCGCCGGCGATACCTTGGGGGGCCAGGGCGTGCTTGTCGGTGCGCATGGAGAAGCGCACCTCGTCCTGGAGGATGCGGTATTCGCGGACGAAGCCGAGGCCGCCGCGGTGGCGGCCAGGGCCGCCGGAGTCTTGCAGGAGCTCGAAGCGCTCGACCCGGGTGGGGAACTCGGACTCGATGATCTCCACTGGGGCGATCTTGCCGTTGCTCAGGTGGAAGGAGGTGGCGGAGGCGCCGTCCTTGCCGTTGCGGCCGCCGACGCCGCCGGCGAAGATTTCGTACTGGACGTAGCTGCGCTTGCCGTCACGTGCGCGGCCGCCCAGGGCGATGGCGCCGCTGCCGGAGCCCTCGGCGATGGTCTTGTCGGGGACCAGGGTGCTCATGGCCTGGAGCACGGCCTCGGCTACTACCAGCGCGGTGGGCATGTAGGCGTTGACCGCGGCGGGGAAGTCGGGGCACACCACGGTGCCCTGGCGGAAGCGGGTTTCCACCACCCGCGCCAGACCCTGGTTGATGGGCAGGAACGGGTCCACGAGGGCGATGAGGCAGTAGTAGCAGCAGGCGCGGACCAGGGGCGGGCGGATGTTGGCCGGGCCGGTGGTCTGGGGGCCGCAGTCCGAGAAGTCGAACAAGATGCGGTCGCCGGTCTTCTCCACGGTGACGCGGATACGCACGGGCGTGTCGAGGTCGATACCGTCGTTGTCGACGCACGCCTCGCCCTGGTAGCGGCCGTCGGGCCAGGAAGCGATGACCTGCCGCAGCCGCCGCTCGGCGTGACCCGCCAACTCCTCGGTGGCGGCGATGACCGTGGGCTTGCCGTACTTCTCCAGCAACTCGTCCATGCGCCGTTCGCCCAGCCGGTTGGCGCCCACCTGGCCGCGGATGTCGCCCACCACCACCTCCGGCGTGCGGCTGTTGGCGTGGATGAACCACTCCAGCTCGCGCACCGGCCGGCCCGCGTCCATGAACTTCACCGCCGGCAGGTGCAGGCCCTCCTGGAAGATCTCTCTCGCCGTGCCCGAGCCGCTGCCCGGCACCGTGCCGCCGATGTCGCTCTTGTGGGCCATGCTGGCGCAGAAGCCCACCCACTCGCCTTGGAAAAAGACGGGCGTCAGCACGCCCATGTCCGGAGCATGGGGGCTGCCGCCGCGGTAGGGGTGGTTGACGATGTAGGCGTCGCCCTCCTGCAAATCGTCGGGGGAAAACCGTTCGAGCAGGCCCTCGGCGCAGGCCGGGAAGGCCCCCATGTGGAGCGGCAGCACCACGTGCTGGGCGATGACCTCGGCTTTGGTGTTCAGGATGGCGCAACTGGCGTCGTGGGACTCGCGGATGATGGTGGAGAAGCCCGTGCGGAAGAGGGACGTCTGCATTTCCTGCACGATGCCGTCCAGCGCGGCGCGGATCACCTGGACGGTGATGGGGTCGGCGGTCATGTCTGTCCTCCAGGCGTCACTCGCGCGCTCCCTCCATCATTCCCGCGAAGGCTTGCCCTCGACCCCGAATGAGGCCGACCTCCTCGATTCGTCATTCCCGCGGAAGCGGGAATCCAGGGGTGGGGAGGCGGGGAATACGCCGCTGCGGTGCCCCACCACCGCCCCTGGATTCCCGCTTCCGCGGGAATGACGAATCGAAGGGGTCGGCGCCAGTGTCGCTTCAACGGCTTTCGTCGCCAGCTTGCGCCCGTTCCCGCCGCGCGGCCTCGGTTCGCGCCTCGTCCAGCACAAACGCGCCGCCGGCCTCCTCTACGGCCACGCCGTAGACCTCCAGCGCGTTCTCCGGCGAGACGTAGCCGTTACTGACGTCCCGCAGCACGGCCCTGGTGTCGCGTTCCAGGGGCTCGCCCAAGCCCCCGCCTCCCGGGGTCTCCAGGCGGAAGACGTCGGCCCGGCGCACGGCGACGTCGGAGCAGCGGGAGGGGATCTCCCGCTCTTCCTCGGCGCCGGGGTTGAGGATGCCCTTGCCGGTGCGGCCGTTGCCGCCGCCTTCCACGCCCTTGGGGGCGATCACGTGCTTGGTGGAACGAAGCGAGAAGCGGCCCTCGGGGTTCAGGAACTCGTACTCGCGCACGAAGCCCAGGCCGCCGCGGAACCGGCCGGCGCCGCCCGAGTCGCGCACCAGCTCGAAGCGGCGCAGGCGGGTGGAGAACTCGGACTCGATGATTTCGATGGGGGCGATGCGCGCGTTGGACTGGTTGACGTTGGTGCCGGACACGCCGTCCTTGCCGGTGCGGGCGCCGGAGCCGCCGCCGAAGATTTCGTACTGTACGTAGCTGCGGCCGGTCTTCTCGTTCCTGCCGCCGATGATGATGGAGCGGCTGGCGCAGCCGTCGGCGATCTTCTTGACCGGGGTGAGCTGGCTCAGGGCCTCGAACAGGGCCTCCACCAGGGCGTGCACCGTGGGATTGTAGGTGTTCACCGGCGCCGGGAAGCGCGGGTTGAGGACACTGCCCTCGGGGCAGTTGACCTCCACCACCCGCGCCAGGCCCTGATTGGTGGGCAGCGCCGGGTCGGTGAGGGCGGTGAGGCAATAGGAGCACGCCGCCCGCACCACCGACGGCCGGATGTTGGCCGGGCCGCGGGTCTGGTCCGCGCTGCCGGTGAAGTCGAACAGCAGCCGGTCGCCTTTCTTGTCGATGCGCACGCGGATGCGCACCGGCTTGTCCAGGTCGATGCCGTCGCTGTCCAGGAAGCGCTCGCCCTCGGCGCTCTGGTCGGGCCAGGTGGCGATCTCGTTGCGCACACGTTCCTCGGTGAGCTGGAACAGCCGGTCGTAGCACGCGAGCACGGTCTCGCGCCCGTACTTGGCCATCATCTCCCCGAAGCGCCGCTCACCCAACCGTGCCGCCCCCACCTGTCCGCGGATGTCGCCCACCACCAGCTCGGGTGTGCGGCTGTTGCAGCCGATAATCTCCTCGATGTCCTTGCTGGTCTTGAAGCGGTCGATGTACTTGACCGGCGGCACTTGCAGCCCTTCCTGGTACACCTCCCGGGCCTGGCTCCAGCAGCTCCCGGGCACGGGGCCGCCGATGTCGCTCTTGTGCGCCATGGTGGCGGAAAATCCTACCCACTCGCCGTCGAAGAAGATCGGCGTCATTACGCACATGTCCGGGGCGTGGGGGCTTCCGCCCAGGTAGGGGTGGTTGGTGATGTAGGCGTCGCCCTCGTGGATCTCCTCCGGTGGATAGTTCCGCAGCACGCCCTGGGCACACGCCGGGAACGCCCCCATGTGCAGCGGCAGCACCACGTGCTGCGCCGCCACCTCGCCGTCGCAGGTGAGCAGGGCGCAGCTCGCGTCCTGGGACTCGCGGATGATGGTGGAGAAGCCGGTGCGGAAGAGCGAGTTCTGCATCTCCTGCACGATGCCGGCCAGCCGCGCCTGGATCACCTGAAGGGTGATGGGGTCCGCGGCGGCGGCTGTCAACGTGGATTGGGGATGTGCCATGGGTCTTCTTTCCGCGGGCCCCTGGCCTGCGTTTTGTGCACCGTCTTGAGTCGGTTGCCGTCGTCCGAGATGGCGTCCTTCGACTTCGCTACGCTACGCTCAGGACGCCACCACACTAGCCCTTCGCGGTGATGATCAAGTTCTTGTAGTCGTCCACCCGCGCCTGCTGTTCCGGGTGAATGACGGTGGTGGTGTCCATCTGCTCCACCACCGCGGGGCCGTCCAGCTCGTGTCCCGGCTCCAGGCGGTCCCGGTCGTAGATGGGACAGTCCTGAACGCCGAGGTCGCGTCCGAAGAAGATTCGGCGCTCGCCGGTGCGGGCGTCGTCCACGGTTGCCCCCGTGGCCTGGAACGGCGACAGCCGGGTCTGCGGCACGCGTCCCTCGGATACCAGCCGCACGCTCACCAGCTCCACCGGCTCGGACTCGGCCTTGTGGCCGTGGGCCTGCTCGTGCACCTCGTGGAAGCGTTGCTGCGCCAGCTCCATGTCCTCGGGGCCGAGCGGCGGGTACGGACACGGCACCGTCAGCTCGTAGCCCTGTCCGGCGTAGCGCAGGTCAAGGTACGGTGTCAGCACGATGTCCCCGTCCGAGAAGCCCTCTTCGTAAAGCTCTTCCCGCGCCTGCTGCATGAGCTGGTCGAACAAGGCGTTGATGTCGCCGGGCTCGAGTTCCTGCATCGGCGCCAGCTTGGAGCGCATGTGGTCGTGCTTCACGTCCGACATCAAGAGGCCCAGCGCCGAGTTGACCCCGGGCGTCAGCGGCACCAGCAAAGTGGGGATGCCCAGGTCCAAAGCCAGCCGCCCCGCGTGCATGGGGCCGGCGCCGCCGAAGGCCACCAGGGTGAACTCCCGGATGTCGTAGCCGCGCTGGGACGACACCGCCTTGATGGCCTCCTCCATTTTCACGTTGATGATCCGGAGGATGCCGTCGGCGGCCTCGTGGAGGCTCAGCCCCAGGGGCTTGGCGATACTCTCCTCCACCAGCCTCTCGGCCTTGGCCTTGTCGAGTTGGAGCCGGCCGCCGAGGAAGTGGTCGGGGTCCAGCACGCCCAGAATGACGTTGGCGTCGGTGACGGTGGTGTTCTCGCCGCCCCGGTCGTAGCAGATGGGGCCGGGGTCGGCCCCCGCGCTGTCGGGGCCTACCTGGAGCGCGCCGACGGAGTCGATGCGCGCGATGGTGCCGCCGCCGGCGCTCACCGTGTGGATGTCGAGCATGGGCAGGCTGATGGGCCGTTGGTTGATGCGCCCCTGGGTGGTGACCACCGGGCGCCCCTGGTGGATCAGCGCCACGTCGCAACTGGTGCCGCCCATGTCGAAGGTGATGATGTTGTCGATGCCTACCTTGCCGCTGGCCCCCAGCGACGAGATCACGCCGCCCGCGGGGCCGGAGAGCACCGTGGCCACGGGGATGCGCGCGGAGGTCTTGAATGTCGAGACGCCGCCGTTGGACTGCATGATGTAGAGCTGCGGCGTCGTCACCCCCATCTCCCGCAGGCGCGTCTCCAACAGGCCCAGGTAACGGCTCATCACCGGCGCGATGTACGCGTTGATGACCGTCGTGCTCATGCGGTAGAACTCGCGGATCTGCGGCAGTACCTCGCACGACAGCGACAGGCTCGCCTCCGGGAACTCCTCGGCCATGACCTCCTTGACGGCCAGCTCGTGGTCGAGGTTCAGGAAGGAGAACAGGAAGCACACGGCCACGGACTCGACGCCCTTGGCCTTGAGCCGGCGGATGGCCTCCGCCGCCTGCGCCGGGTCCACCGGCGTGAGCGCGTTGCCCTGGAAGTCCACGCGCTCGCGGACCTCCTCGGTGGTGTAGGGAGCGGCCAGCAGGCGCGGCTTCTCGAAGAACAGGTCGTAGGTCACCGGCCCGTAGCCCCGGCTCTGCTCCATGACCTCGTAGATGCCGCGGAAACCCTCGGTCACCAAGAGCCCGGTGACCGCTCCCTTCTCCTCCAGGAGGGCGTTGGTGCCCACGGTGGTGCCGTGGGAGAAGAAGCTCACGTCGCCCGCGGAGACGCCCTGGTCGAGCAGCTCCCGGACCCCGTTGAGCACCGCCTCGAACGGTTCTTTCGGGGTCGAGGGCACCTTGGTGATGCTGATCTCGCCGCTGTCCTCGTTGAAGAATACGAAGTCGGAGAAGGTCCCGCCGGTGTCCACCGCTACTCGATATCGCGCCATCGGAGTTGCGTTAACACGATTTGTTGGGGGGTTCAATTTCCGCGCTCGCAAACATGCCGGGAGGCTGGAAATCCGGGACGCCGGCACCGCCGGAACGGGGTTTCCGCCCTTCCGCGTTGCTTGACAGTCGCCGCGGTTTCCCGATAGAGCAGTGCCAGAAAACTTCGCGTCCACAGGAGCCGTCGCGGTGACGCGGCGGCCGGAGAGGAGCACTCATGATCGAAGGTTTGCAGGGCAAAGTGGTGATCGTCACGGGTGGCGGGCACGGTATCGGCAAGGCGTATTGCGAAGGGTTTACCAAGTCCGGTTCGCGCGTGGTGGTGGCCGACATCGACAAGGGCGCGGCGGAGCAGGTGGCCGCCGAGCTGGGCAAGATGAGCGAGGCGGGTTCGCTGGCGGTGCAGGTGGACGTGTCCGACGACGACTCCACCAAGGAAATGGTGGCCAAGACCGTCGAGCAGTTCGGCCGGGTGGACGTGCTTATAAACAACGCGTCGATCTTCGCCACCATTCCCATGAACCGGGGCCGCATCGAGGAGATCAGCATCGAGGAATGGGACAAGCTCATGTCGGTGAATCTCAAGGGCGTGTTCCTTTGCTGTCGCGCGGTGCTGCCGCAGATGCGCCAGCAGAAGTCCGGCAAGATCATCAACGTGGCCTCCGGCACCGCGCTCTCCGGCCCTCCCGGACGCATTCACTACGTGGCCTCCAAGGCGGGCGTCATGGGCTTCAGCCGCACCCTGGCGCGGGAGGTGGGGGACGACAACATCCAGGTCAACATCCTGTGCCCCGGGTCGACGCTGTCCGAGGTGGACCCCACCGAGGAGATCCTCAAGATGCGTCAGAGCAATATCGGGCAACGCGCCATCAAGCGGGTCCAGGTGCCCCAGGACCTCGTCGGCGGCGTGCTGTTCATGGCCTCGCCCCTGGCCGACTTCATGACCGGTCAGACCCTGGTGGTGGATGGCGGCCAGAACATGCACTGACGTCCAAGGCAGCGCACATGGCCGGGCACGCCAACCACGGACATGCCGGCGCGATCGGCCGGCTCGTTGACCTGCTCGGCCAAGGCGCCGTCCTCACCGACCCCGCCGACCTGGATCTGTACGCCTGGGACGCCCTGAGCCACAGCCGCATCCACCCCGCGCACCCCATCGTCCCCGTTCATCCCCTGTGCGTCTGCACGCCCGCCGACACCGCCGAGGTCCAGGGCGTGGTGCGGCTGGCCAACGAGGTCCGGGTCCCGGTGGTTCCCTACGGCGGCGGCTCCGGGCTTATGGGCGCGGCCGCCTCGCTTGTGCCGGGCATCGTCGTGGACCTGCGCCGGATGAAGGCCGTCCTGGACATCGACGCGGACTCGCTCACCGCCCGGGTCCAGGCCGGGGCCGTGCTGGAGACCGTCGATGCGGAGCTGCGCGGCTCGGGACTCATGCTGGGGCACGACCCCTGGACCCTGCCGGTGGCCACGGTGGGCGGCACCGTCTCCACCGACAGTCTCGGCTACCGAGGCGGCAAGTACGGCTCCATGGGGAGCCAGGTGCTGGGGCTGGAGGCGGTGCTGCCGCAGGGCGAGGTGTGCCGCACACCCGCGGTAAGCAAACGCTCCACCGGACTCGATCTCAAGCACCTGTTCATCGGCGGCGAAGGCTGCTTCGGCATCCTCACCGAGGTCACGCTCCGTGTCTTCCCGGTCCCCGAGACCCGCTCCCTTCATGCCTTGCGGTTCGATTCCTTCGCCGCGGGCTTCGAGGCGGTGCGCGACCTGACCCGGGCCGGATGCCGGCCGATCCTCCTCGACTACGGCGACGAGACCGAGGATCCGGAAGGAACCGCGATTTTGTACCTGGGCTTTGAAGGGAACGCCGAGCTGACGGCCGCGGAAGAAGGCGTGGCGCTGGACGCCTGTCGGCGCCGTGGCGCCCGGACACTGGCGGCCGAGCGGGCGGAGCGTTTCTGGCGCGAACGCCACTCCGCGGCCCGGCGCTTCGCCGCGAACCGGGGCGAGCGCCGCAAGCGCGGCCGGGGCGGCGTACACCAGGATTGGGTCCACGTGGCCCTGCCGGCGTCGCGGGTGCTGGCCTTCCGGCGGGAGGCCATCGCCCTGGCCGCGGCGCGGGGCGTGCGGCTCCGGGAGAGCGGGCTCTGGACCGGCCCGGAATTGTTCTCCCTGCGGCTCGCGAAGGAGGGGGGCGACCGGGCGCGGGCCGAACTGGGCGACGCGATCGGGGCCCTCCTGGAGCGCGTGCATTCTCACGGCGGGTCCGTGGAATACTGCCACGGCGTGGGCGTCAAGCTGGCGCCCTTCATGGTCCGCGAGCATGGCCCAAGCCTCGAGTTGATGCGCTCGCTCAAGCGCCGCCTGGATCCCAACGCCATCATGAATCCCGGCAAGCTGGGCCTGTGACTCACTCCGCGCACGCCGCCTTTGACAATCCAGTCAAATGTCGATACCCTCCCATTCAGGAATGAGACGACGAATCTATCGGATACGGGCGGATAGCCTGAACGGCCAAGAAGGAACTGCACCCACGGGGGCGGTTCCTTTTTTTATCGGAGGGCCGCCGACGGGAGGTTATCGTGTTGCGTGAGCAGTTGGAAACACTCGCGGTTCTGCAAGGCATCGATCTCGAAGTGAAGGAGCACAAGGACGCGCAGACCGAACGGCGTGAGGAAATGGAGAGCCGTGACCGCGATATCACCAAGCTGGCGGCCGAGGTCAAGATCTTGAGGGAGAGTTGGGAGGAGCGGGACCGCGTGCGCCGCGACAAGGAGCACGTCATCCACGACGCGAGCCGGAAGGCCACCGACAAGCGCATGCGCATGAGCCATGTGAAGAATCTCAAGGAGCTCCAGGCCCTGCAGCGGGAGATCGGTGTCATCAAGGAGTCCAACGCCATTCTGGAAGAGGAACTGCTCGAGGTGATGACCGACCTGGAGGAACAGGAAAGGGTCCTCAAGGAGAAGGAAGAGGAACTGAACGCCCTTCAGAACGACTGGAATGAGAGAAAAGGCCCCTTGGAGCGAGAGATCGCGGAACTGGAGCACAAGATCGACCAGACGCGCGACCAGCGCGCGGCCACCGCGTCACGGCTGAACGACGATCTGGTGGGCCGCTACGAGTTGCTGTTCAATCGGCGTGGCGGCACGGCGGTGGTGGAGGTGTCGTCGGCCATCTGCCAAGCCTGTTACATGAACCTTCCACCACAACTCTGGAACGAGGTGCTGCGCAACGAGCGTGTGAACCTCTGTCCCAGTTGCCAGCGCATTCTCTTCTACAACCCGCCGGCGCCGGAACCGGGCGGGCAGCCGTAGCGCCAAGGGTTGCGTCCACGCCTCGCAAACGGGAAACTGAGGATAGACCAGCGGACCAGACGGTCGCCTCCGCGGCTTCGTGGAGGAGGAAAGTCCGGACTCCACAGGACAGGGTGGCCGTTAACGGCGGCCTCGAGCGATCGGGGGAAAGTGCCACAGAAAACACACCGCCCGGCGGGTTCCGGTTTCACGCCGGACCACCGGGTAAGGTTGAAATGGCGAGGTAAGAGCTCACCGGTCCGCCAGTGATGGCGGATGCTTGGTAAACCCCACCCGGAGCAAGACCAAATAGGAGGGTTGGGTCGTCCGCCCGAAGCCCTCGGGTAAGGTCGCTGGACCCCGCGAGCAATCGCGGGGCTAGATGAATGACCGTCCCGCTTCTCGTTGGGAAGCGCGACAGAATCCGGCTTACCGGTCCGCTGGTCCCCCGTCCCTCCGTTCGGCGGCGATTCGCCACGAACCTCCACACGGTTCCCGCCCGTTCCCCACCCGTTCCGCCCACGGACGGGCCGTCGCGGCCCCGTCGTCATCGCGCCTTGCCGAGGACGAAAGAATCCTGCGCAACTCGCCGCCAGCCGACGCTTGCGAACAGGTTCTCAAACCCACATCTTGTGGCGACTCTCCCTTTGGCGGCTCCGGACCAACCAGATGTGGGAATAACTCATGCTTTCCGCATCCGATCCGGCTACATCTCAAATCGCGAAGTTTGTGACGTTTTCGTGTTGACGAGGGGTTGGTGCGACGGTATATTCGCCTCAGGTGGGATAAAGTGGGATAAAATCCCATGCAATTCCAACTCGGTTTGCACCGAAAGTGTACGCAAATGTTCCGCGGACGTTACGAGCATACGGTCGATACCAAAGGGCGGCTGAGCATTCCCGCCAAGTATCGCGAAATCCTCCTGGGTAAGGGAGATCCTCGACTTATTATCACAAACTTTGTGGTCAGCTCCAAGCGCTGTCTCGATGTGTACCCGCTGGACGAATGGACGGCGCTGGAGGAGGCGGTGCGCCAGAGGCCCAAGTTCGATCCCAACATGGTGCGGTTTCAGACCTACTATCTCGGCGGAGCCATGGAGTGCGAGGTGGACACGCACGGACGCATTCTCATCCCGCCCACGTTGCGCAAGTACGCCGACCTCAAGCGCGACGTGATGCTGGTGTCGGCGGGGGACAAGTTTCGCATCTGGGACAAGGACGCCTGGGAAGAGGTGTTCACGGAGGCTGAGGGGCAACTCATGGAGGATCCCGGTTCTTTCTCGGACTTGGGCCTGTGAGTCTCGAGGCGATGCCGGAAGAAAGGAGCGATCCATGATCGGACTCGACCGAAAGGCTATCCAGGATATCGCCGTGATCGACGTCAACGGCGACATCGACCTCCGGGAGATGGTGCGGATCAAGGACATGATCGGCGGCTTGATCGAGAAGGAACGGCACAAGGTGGTGCTGAACCTCAAGGCGGTCGACCATATCAACTACCTGAGCATCGGGGTCTTGCTGGATCGCCTGAGACTGCTGCGCGAGATGAACGGAGACCTGAAGATCTCGGGCATGAGTCCGCACCTGAAGGATATCTTCCGGGTGGTGGGCATGGATGGCGTGTTCGAATACTACGCTTCTCTGGACGATGCCATCGAGAGCTTCGATGACGACTGGGAGGGCGCGGCCACCTGTCATTGAAAGGCCGCCGCCATGAGCTACGCGCACGAGCCCGTGATGCTTCATGAGGTGCTGGAGATTCTCGCGCCGTCGCCGGCGCGCCGCTACCTGGACGCCACCGTGGGGGGCGGCGGACACGCGCGCGAGATCCTGCGCCGGTCGTCCCCGGACGGCGAGCTTCTGGGTCTTGACTGGGACGACGCCGCCATAGACGCGGCCGGGCGTGCCCTGGCGGGATTCGGCGGACGCGCGGTCCTGCGCCGGGCGGGATTCACCGACGCGCACGCGGTGCTCGACGAACTGGGTTGGACGGACGTGGACGGCATGCTGCTGGACCTGGGGCTGTCCTCCCATCATCTCGACGTTCCCGACCGGGGTTTCGGCTTTGCGAACGATGCGCGTCTCGACATGCGCATGGACCGGCGCCGTTCACCGGACGCGCGCGAGCTGGTGAACACGCTGTCCGTGATTGAGCTGGAGAAACTGATACGCGAATTCGGCGAGGAACCGGCGGCGCGCCGAATCGCGCGGGCGATTGACGCCGAAAGGAACAGAGGGGACATCGAGACCACCCGGCAACTGGCCGAGACCGTGGCTCGGGTCGCGCGTGGCGGCCGCCCCCGCGGAGCACGCACGCCGGTGAGCCATCCGGCCACCCGGACGTTCCAGGCTCTGCGCATCGCCGTGAACCAGGAGCTGGAAAACCTGGCGACGTTTCTCGAAACGGCCTACGAGATGCTGCGTGCCGGCGGGCGCCTCGTCGTCATTTCGTTTCACTCACTGGAAGATCGGCTCGTCAAGCGCGCTTTCCATAAATGGGGTCTGGATTGCGTGTGCCCGCCGCGCCTCCCCGGGTGCGTCTGCGGCTGGAGCCGCAAGGCCGCCGCCGTGACGCGCAAGCCGCGCGTGCCCGGTGAGGAAGAGGTGCGGAACAATCCCAGGGCGCGCTCGGCCCGGCTCCGGGCGGTCGAAAGGATCTAGGAACGATGCTCAGAACCGGCGAGCAACCGACCCGGACAACCGGCGTTCTCGATCAGCAGGACGTGGCCGAGGCCCGGGTCGCGGCACGGCGCAGCGATGCGTGGCTGCCCATCGTGCTGAGTTGCCTGCTGGTGGCGTTGGCGTTGCTGCTGGTGTGGCAGCGGCTGCGCGTCGTGCAACTGGGTTACGTGCTCTCCACCGCCGCCAAGCTGGAGCGCCGGCTGGAGCAGACGAATCGCGAATTGAAGCTGGAGTTGGGGTCACTGACCGCTCCCGACCGTGTGGAGACCATGGCGCGGAAGCGTCTCGGCCTCAAGGACCCGGAAGGTAAGCACGTCGTCATCGTACCATGACCAAGGAGAACCCACAGGAACTTGCCGCGAGAATGCGGTTTCGGTTGCGGGTAGCCGGGGGCCTGCTCCTGGTGCTGCTG
This sequence comes from Deltaproteobacteria bacterium, assembly GCA_026712905.1. NCBI lineage: Bacteria > Pseudomonadati > Myxococcota > Myxococcia > Deltaproteobacteria bacterium. Next base: position 22,552 of record JAPOPM010000027.1, on the reverse strand, counting down.
GTGACCGTGGCGCTTCGCGCCATACAGCTCCAGGCCTTCGACGGGGAGCGGCTCGCGCGCATGGGCGAGAGGCAGCACCTCCAGGAGTGGATCGTCCAGCCCGAGCGCGGCACCATCTTCGGCCGCGGCGGCGATGCGCTGGCCATCAGCATCGAGACCCAGTCGGTGTACGTGCGCCCACGGCGCCTGAAGGTCACCGGCAAGGTCGTGGCCGACGTGGCGCGCGCGCTGGACATGAAGCGCGCCGACGTGCGCCGCAAGATGACCGCCGGCGAACCCTTTGTGTGGCTCAAGCGGCAGGTGACGCCGCGCGAGGCGCAGCGCGTCAGGCGCCTCAAGATCGAGGGAATCGGTTTCTACCATGAGCCCAAACGGTACTACCCGCAAGGGCGGCTCGCCGGGCAGGCCTTGGGAGTCGTGGGCAGGGACGCCCAGGGCCTCGAAGGGGTGGAGCGCAGCTACGACCGTTACATACGCGGGGAGTCGAGCTCGTGGGTGGTGGAACGCGACGCGTTGGGCCGGCGCATGCTGGTGGCGGGTCTTGACGAGCTGAAGCTCCAGCCTGGGCCCGACGTGCACCTGACGCTCGATACCGCGCTCCAGCATCTGGCGGAAAAGCACCTGGAAGCGACCGTCCGACGCTACCGCGCCAAGGGCGGCACCGTCGTGATGGCCGACCCGTACACGGGCGCGATCATGGCACTGGCGAGCTACCCGTTCTTCGATCCCAACCAGTACCAAACCCAGGATCGGAGCCGCTGGCGCATCCGTGGGATCACGGATACCTACGAGCCGGGCTCCGTCTTCAAGGCCGTGCTGGCGGCGGCCGCCCTGGAGGACGGTGTCGTGGGACGGGAGGATCTGATCTTCTGCGAGTACGGCAAGTACCGCTACGGCGGCCGTACCATCCACGACTTCAAGGAATACGGCTGGCTGTCGTTCGCCAAGGTCCTTGAGCTCTCCAGCAACATCGGCGTCACCAAGGTCGCCGACAAGCTCGGCAAGGAGCGTTACCACCGTTACATTCGCCGCTTCGGCTTCGGGCAAAAGACCGGCGTGGATCTCTTGGGAGAGGTGGAAGGGAGGGTGCGCCCGCACCACGAGTGGTACAAGGTGGACCTTGCCGCGGCCTCCTTCGGGCAGTCCATCGCGACGACGCCCCTGCAAATGGTCATGGCCTTCTCCGCCATCGCCAACGGCGGCTTGCTCATGCGCCCCTACCTCGTGGACCGGGTGGTGGGCGAGGACGGCCGGGTGCTGTTCCAGAACAAGCCGGAGATGCTGCGGCGCGTGGTTTCGCGCGAGACCGCGCGCACGGTGGTCGACATGCTCAAGGGCGTCGTGGCCGAGGGCGGCACCGGCTTCCGTGCCGCCGTCGCCGGGTTTGAGACGGCAGGCAAGACCGGCACTTCCCAGAAGGCCGACCGCGTCAAGGGAGGCTACTCGGAGAAGCGGGTGGCCTCGTTCGCCGGGTTCGTGCCCGCCGATGAGCCCCGCTTCGTGCTCCTGACGCTGGTGGACGAACCCACGGTTCAAGTCTATGGCGGCTTGGTGGCGGCGCCGCTGTTCCAGCGCATCGCCGGTCCGGCGCTGCACGCGCTCGGGCAGAAGCCCGACGGCCGCCTTCTCGCGGCCACGTCCCCGGCCGGCAAGGTCGGTGTCGTCCGGGTGTCGCGTACGAAGACCCCGCGGGGGAAGGCCGGTTCGGGCGGGCCGAACCTCATCGGCATGAGCATGCGGCAAGCCGTCGACGAGGCCAGGAAGCTCAGGCTCTCGGTGGTGCTGCGCGGGCACGGCTACGTCGCGGCACAAAGAATGGACCGGGGCGGCCGGCGCCTCGTCCTGACGCTCAAGGAATGACGCCGATGCTGCTGCGGGAGCTGCTGCATACACCGGATGTCCGGGACGAACGGGGCCCCGTGGACCGCCAGGTCCAGGGGCTCGCGTGCGATTCGCGCCGGGTGGACGCCGGCTCCGTCTTCTTCGCCCTGCCGGGGCAGCGCGCCGACGGCCATGAGTTTGTCGGCGACGCGGTCAAGCGAGGCGCGGCGGCGGTGGTGGTGGAGCGTCCGGTGACGGTGCCCCCCGAGACCGCCTGCGTGACGGTGTCCAGCGCGCGCCGCGCCATCGCTCACGCGGCGGCGGTGTTCTTCGGCCGTCCGAGCCGCTCGCTCGTCTTGGTGGGCGTCACCGGGACCAACGGCAAGACCACGGTGACCTACCTGCTGGAGGCGATCTTCGGCGCGGCGGGCCGCGCCTGCGGGGTCATCGGCACCATCAGCCGGCGCTACGGCGGACGGGAACAGCCCGCGCCCCTCACCACGCCCGAGTCCCTCGACATCGAGGAACTTCTGGCGGAGATGGCCGGGGCCGGGGTGGGCTTCGTCGCCATGGAGGTCTCCTCCCACGCCCTGGACCTCGACCGGGCACACGGGCTGGATTTCGACGCGGCGGTGTTCACCAACCTGTCGCGCGACCACCTGGACTATCACGGCGACATGGAGTCGTACTTCCGCAGCAAGGCGCGGTTGTTCACGGAGTGCCTGCCCGCCAGCGTCAAGGACCGCCCCGTCGCGGTCATCAACGCGGACGACCCCCGTGGGCTCGAGCTGGCGCGGCTGGCCCGGGACGCCGGCCTGGCGGCGCTCACCTACGGCCGCTCGGGCCGTTGGGACATCCACCCGTTACGCCTGGACAGCGACGTGGACGGCCTGCGGGGAACCCTGGCATGCGGCGGACAGGAGATCGAGTTCACATCGCCGCTCATGGGCGAGATCAACCTGGAGAACATCCTCGCGGCCGCCGGGACGGCCTGGGCGTTGGGGGCGGCGCCGGAGGCCATCGGCGCCGGGCTGGCCCGGCTGGAGCGCGTGCCGGGGCGGTTGGAACGCGTGCCCAACGCGCTGGGGGTCACCCTGGTGGTGGACTACGCGCACACGCCGGATGCCCTGGACAAGGTCATCCACGCCTTGCGGCCGTTGACCCGGGGACGGCTGATCACGGTGTTCGGCTGCGGCGGCGACCGGGATGCGGGCAAGCGCCCGCTCATGGGGAAGATCGCCGCCGGCGCCAGCGACACCGTGGTCGTGACCTCGGACAATCCACGCGGCGAGGAACCCCTGGCGATCATCCGCGGCATCGAGGGCGGTGTGCGCCGCGGCGGTATGCGGCGCATCGGCGGGGACCGGTCCGGGCGCGCTCGGCGCGGTTACCGGGTGGAGCCGGACCGCCGCGCCGCCATTCGCCTGGGCCTGTCGTTGGCGGATCCCGGCGACGTGTTGCTGGTGGCCGGGAAGGGGCACGAGGACTACCAGATCCTCGGCGAGCGCAGGATCCACTTCGACGACCGGGAAGTGCTGCGGGAGGAAGCCGCGGAAATCGCGGCCGAGGGATGACGGTGCGTGAAGGGTCATGGACTGGAGCATCGAAGAGTTGGCGCAGGCAGCCGGGGGGACCATCGTCCAGCGCGGCGCCGCGCTCCGGGTCGGCGAGGTCTGCACGGACTCGCGCCGGGTGGAGCGGAACGGCGTGTTCGTGGCGCTTCGGGGCGAGGTGCACGACGGACACGCGTTCGTCCCCGAGGCGGCGCGGCGCGGGAGCGGCTGCGTCATCGTGCAGGGGAACGTGGCGCTGGCGCGGGAAGTGGCGGTGATCCGCGTGCGCGACACCTTGCGGGCGCTGGGAGACGTCGCCCATTACCATCGCCGGAGGCTGGCGCCGCGGGTGCTGGCGATTACCGGTTCGAACGGAAAGACCACGACCAAGGAGATGCTGTTCTCGATCCTCCAACGCGCGCGCCTGGATGACCGGCCGCTACGCGGCCGGGTCCTCAAGACCGAGGGCAACTACAACAACCTCGTCGGTCTGCCCTTGACCCTGCTGCGCTTGCGCGGACGCGAGCGCGCCGCGGTGGTGGAGTTGGGCACCAACCGGCCGGGCGAGATCCGCCGGCTTACGGCCATCGCCGAACCGGACGTGGCCGTCATCACCTCGGTGGCCCCGGCGCATCTCTCCGGCTTGAAGACCGTCGCGGGAGTGGCGCGGGAGAAGGGCGCGATCTTCCGCGGCCTGGGGGCGCACGGCACCGCCGTGGTCAATCTCGACGACGCCCGGGTGGCGCGGCAGAGCCGCGCGTTCCAGGGGCGCGTGGTGACCTACGGCACCGGCGGCCAGGTGCGCGGCGAGGACCCGGAGATGCTCGTCGGCGGGCGCCTGCGCTTCAACCTGCGCGTGGGGCGGGTGCGCGAACCGGTACGCCTGCGGCTGTGCGGCCTGCACAACGTGCGCAACGCGGTGGGCGCCGCGGCCATGGCGCACGCCTTCGGTGTGGACGTGACGGCCATCCGCAAGGGGCTCGAGGCCGTGCGTCCCGTCTCCATGCGCATGGAAGTCGAGCGCTGGCGCGGCATCGGCATCATCAACGACGCCTACAACGCCAATCCGGCCTCCATGGAGGCGGCCTTGGCCGCGCTCCGGGCGATACCGTCGCGGGGCCGGCGCGTGGCGGTCCTGGGAGACATGCTGGAGATGGGCGAGAACGAGAGCGCGTGCCATCGCGAGGTCGGCGAGACCGCGGCGCGCAGCGGCCTCGACACCCTGTACGTGATGGGCCGCTTCGCCCGCGAGATCCGGCGCGGCGCCGTCGGCGCCGGCATGGAGCCGTCGGCGGTGCGCGTGGCGCGCGCCCACCAACCGCTGGGCGAGGAGTTGCGCGGCGTCCTGCGCAAGGGCGACTGGGTGCTGGTCAAGGGCTCGCGGGGCGCGGCCATGGAGCAGGTGCTGGCGGCCATGAAGGATGGAGGAGCCTGACCCGTGTTGTACCTGCTGCTCTATCCGCTGCACCCGGCGTTCCCGGTGTTGAACGTGTTCCGCTACATCACGTTTCGCGCGGCGCTGGCGGCGCTGCTGTCGCTGCTGTTGGCGTTCGTCATCGGTCCCTGGCTCATCCGCTCCCTCAAGCAGTGGCAGATCGGCCAGCACATCCGCGAGGACGGTCCCGCGCACCACGCCGGCAAGGCCGGCACACCCACCATGGGGGGCACCCTGATCGTCCTGTCCCTGACGCTGTCCACGCTGCTGGTGGCGGACGTCACCAACGTGTACGTGTTGCTGGCCTTGGTCGTGACCGTGGCGTTCGCGGCCATCGGTCTCGTCGACGACTGTCTCAAGCTCAGGAGCCGCAGCAGCCGCGGACTCTCCATGTGGAGCAAGCTCGTGCCCCAGACCGCCGTGGCCGCGGCGGCGGTGGTGGTGCTGCTGTCGCAGCCCGACTTCAACAGCACGGTGGCGGTGCCGTTCCTCAAGAACGTGCAGCCGGACCTGGGGCTCTGGTACGTGCCCTTCGCGGTGGTGGTGGTGGTGGGCGCCTCCAACGCGGTGAACCTGACGGACGGCCTCGACGGCCTCGCCATCGGCCCGGTGATGACCGCCGCGGCCGCCTACGCCATCATCGTCTACCTCGCGGGGCACGTGAAGTTCGCCGAGTACCTGCAGATCCCCTACGTGTCCCAGGTTGGCGAGTTGACGGTGTTCTGCGCCGCGGTGGTGGCGGCGGGCATGGGTTTCCTGTGGTTCAACACCTATCCCGCGCAGATCTTCATGGGCGACGTCGGCAGCCTCGGTCTGGGGGCCGCCCTGGGGATCGTGGCGGTCATCAGCAAGAACGAGATCCTGCTGGTCCTGGTGGGCGGGGTCTTCGTGGTGGAGGCGGTGTCCGTCATCATACAGGTGGTGTCGTTCAAGACGCGCGGCAAGCGCGTCTTCCGCATGGCGCCGATCCACCACCATTACGAGCTCAAGGGTTGGCCGGAGCCGCAGATCATCGTGCGGTTCTGGATCGTGTCGATCATTTGCGCGCTGTTCGCGTTGAGCACGCTGAAGCTGCGCTGAAGGGTGGCGACGTGGCGTCGGTCGCAACGAGCGTGGAGCCGGTTACGGACGGCAAGCCGGTCATGGAACTGGAAGGCAAGAACATCATGGTCTTGGGCCTGGCACGCACGGGTCTGGCGGTGGCGCGATTCGTGACGCGTCGCGGCGCCACCGTGGTGGGCGTGGACGCGCGCGCCGCCGGGGAAATGGAACAGGCCCGGGCGGCGCTGGCGCCGCTTGCGGCGGTGTGCCACTTCGGCGGCGAGAATACGGCTTGGCTCGACGGGGTGGACGCGGTGGTGCCGAGTCCGGGAGTGCCGCGGGACAACCCGCTTCTCGCCGAGGCCGCGCGCCGCGGCATCGAGGTGTTGAGCGAGATCGAGCTGGCCGCGCGCTTCGCGTCCATGCCGCTCATGGCCGTCACCGGCACCAACGGCAAGACCACCACCACGAGCCTGCTGGCCGCCATGCTGGAGGCGGCGGGCCTGCGCGTGTTCGCCGGCGGCAACATAGGCAAGCCCTTGATCGACTACCTGGACGAGACCTGGGACTGGGGCGTCGTGGAGGTGAGCAGCTTCCAGCTCGAATGGGTACGGCAGTTCCGCCCGCGCATCGCCTTGTTCCTGAACCTGAGCGAGGACCACCTCGACCGCTACGACGGACTGGAAAGCTATGGCGCGGCCAAGGCCAGGATTTTCGCCGCCCAGCGGGCGGACGACGTCGCGGTGCTGAATCGCGACGATCCTTGGGCGTGGGGGTTGCGGCGCCGGCTGACCGCCCGGGTGATGTCCTTCGGCTGGTCCGAGGTGGACGAGGGGGCGTTCGTCACGGGAGATGAGATCGTGTGGCGCGGCGCCGGCGCCGAGGATCGTCTGCCGCTGCGGGACCTGCGGCTGCGCGGGGTGCACAACGTCGAAAACGTCATGGCGGCCCTGTGCGCGGCACGGGCGGCCGGCGTGGGTGCCCGCGCCGTCGAGACCGCGGCACGGCGCTTCCCGGGCATTGAACACCGGCTGGAATTCGTGCGCGAGTTCGGCGGCGTGCGCTACTACAACGACTCCAAGGGCACCAACGTCGGCGCGGTGGAGAAATCGCTGGCGAGCTTCGACGCGCCCGTGGTGCTGATTGCCGGCGGAGTGCACAAGGGCGGCAGCTACGACACCCTGGCGCCGCTGGTGCGTGAACGCGTGCGCAAGTTGATCCTGCTGGGCGCGTCCGCGCCGCTCATGCGCACGGCGCTGGGCGCGTCGGCGGACACGGTGGTGGTGCCGGACCTCGCCGCGGCGGTGCGCGCCGCGCGGGCCGAGGCCCGTCCGGGCGACGTGGTGATGTTGTCGCCGGCGTGCTCGAGCTTCGACATGTTCGAGAACTACGCCGAGCGCGGACGGGCATTCAAGGAGCTGGTTCAGGCCCTATGAGCGAGATCCGCAACATGGACCGCTGGATGGTCATGAGCCTCGTGGTGCTGCTCGCCATCGGCATCACCATGGTGCTGAACACCAGCTACCTCTTTTCCCAGGAGCGCTTCAGCGACGGCACCTACCTGTTCCGCAAGCAGTTGGCGGCGGTGGCGGTGGGCGTCGCCGGCCTGTGCGTGGCCGTCCTGCTGCCCCCCTCGGTCTACCGGCGGCTCACCGTGCCGCTCTTCGTGCTCGCGCTGGTGTCCCTGGTGCTGGTGCTCCTGCCCGGCGTGGGCCTGGTCCGGGGCGGCGCGCAGCGCTGGCTCGGTGTGGCGCCGTTCGTGTTCCAGCCGTCCGAGCTTGCCAAGGTGGCCTTCGTTCTCTACCTGGCCTACACGCTCTCCAGGAAGGCCGAGGGGTTGCAGCAGTTCACGGCCGGACTGCTGCCGCCGCTGCTGATGACCGGGTTGTTCGTGGTGCTGCTGCTGGGCGAACCGGACTTCGGCTCCGCGTTCATCCTTGCCGCTATCGCGATGGCGATGCTCTTCGTCGCCGGCGGCCGGGTGACGCACCTCGCCGCCGTGGCCCTGGCGGCGCTGCCGGTGGCCGGGTTTCTGATCATGACCGCGGACTACCGGGTCAGGCGCTTGCTGGCCTTCATGGACCCGTGGAGCGATTCGGCCAACAGCGGCTTCCAGATCATCCAGTCCTACATCGCCTTCGGTTCCGGCCAGTTGTGGGGGCGGGGCCTGGGGCAGAGCCGGCAGAAGCTCCACTACCTCCCGGAGGCACATACGGACTTCATCTACTCGGTGATCGGGGAGGAACTGGGGCTGTGGGGGGCGCTCCTGGTCGTCCTGCTCTTCGGCATCCTGCTGTTCCGCGGCATGCGGCTGGCGCTGGAACGCGAGGAGCCGTTCACGCGCCTGATGGTGTTCGGCCTGACCCTGCTCCTGGGGCTTCAGGCGCTGGTGCACATGAGCGTGGTCATGGGCCTGGTGCCCACCAAGGGTCTGGTGCTGCCCTTCGTGAGCTACGGCGGCTCGGCCATGGTGGTGCACCTCACGGTCGCGGGGATGCTCCTGAGTGCTTCCTGCCGGAGGGGACGGCCATGAGGCTGATCGTAGCCGGCGGCGGCACCGGCGGCCATCTCTTCCCCGGCCTGGCGGTGGCGCGGGAGTTTCTCCGGCGTGACGAAAACGCGCGCATTCTCTTCGTGGGGAGCCGCTGGGGCATCGAGAGCCGGGTGGTCCCGCAGACCGAGTTCCCGCTGGAGCTGCTGCCCATCCGCGGTCTCAAGGGGCGCGGTCTGAAGGGGCTCCTGGAGGGCCTGTACGGCATCCCCCTGAGCCTGTGGCGCTCCCGCGCCATCATCCGCCGCTTCGATCCCCAGTGCATCATCGGCCTGGGAGGCTACGCGTCGGGTCCGTTGCTGCTCGCCGGCGTGTCGCGGCGCATCCGCTGCGCGGTGCTGGAGCAGAACCTGCGCCCGGGCCTCACCAACCGCGTCCTGGGCCGGCTCGTGGACCGGATCTTCACGACCTTTCGCGAGAGCGTGGACTACTTCCCCGCGGACAAGGTCGTGCTCGCCGGCACGCCGGTGCGCTGGCGCGAGTTGCCGGAGGTGGAGCGGGAAGCGGAGCGTTTCCACCTGCTGGTCTTCGGCGGCAGCGCCGGGGCGCACCGGATCAACGAGGCCGTGCTGGGCGCGCTGGCGCACCTGGGGGAGGCGGCGGCCGGGTTCCGGGTCACGCACCAGACCGGGCGCGCGGACGAGGAGCGGGTGCGGCAAGGCTACGCGTCGCTGCCGTGCGCGGCCGAGGTGCTGCCGTTCATCGACCGAATGGACCGGGCCTACGCCGGGGCCGATCTGGTGGTGTGCCGCGCGGGCGCCTCCACCCTGGCGGAGCTGACGCTGTTCGGCAAGCCGGCGGTGCTGATCCCGTACCCCCATGCGGCCCACGACCACCAGCGCCTCAACGCGCTGGCGCTGGAGCAGGCGGGCGCCGCGGCGATGATCGTGGAACGGGAGCTGAGCGCCACGGGCCTCGCGGAGACCCTGCGCGCGCTCCACGGCGACGCCGGCCGGCGCCGCGCCATGGGCGAGGCGGCGGCGCGTCTGGGCCGGGGCGACGCGGCGGAGCGCATCGTCGACGAGTGCCACGCGTTGGTGCCGGAGTGGTCGCCGCACGAATCCGGCGCCGGTGCGGCACCGGGCGCGGCCGGCAAGAAGGCGGCGGGATCATGAGCCCGCCGGCGCGGCGCGACATCAGGCCGTTCGAACGGCGTCACCGGGTGCACTTCGTCGGCATCGGCGGCGTGGGCATGAGCGGCATCGCGGAGGTGTTGTTGAACCTGGGTTACGAGATCAGCGGCTCCGACCTGCAGGAGAGCGAGGCCACCCGGCGGCTCGCCGCCCTGGGGGCGGCGGTGCACATCGGCCACGACGCCGCCCACCTGCCGGAGGAGCTCTCGGTGGTGGTGATCTCCACGGCGGTGAAGTTCGCCAACCCGGAGGTGACGGCGGCCAAGGAAAGGCAGATCCCGGTGATTCCGCGAGCGGAGATGCTCGCCGAGCTGATGCGCATGAAGTACGGCGTCGCCGTGGCCGGAAGCCACGGCAAGACCACCACCACGTCGATGATCGGGCACGTGCTCACCGAGGCGCGCATGGACCCCACCCTGGTCATCGGCGGCCGGGTGCGCTCGCTGGCGGGCAACGCGCAGATGGGCAAAGGCGACATCCTGGTGGCCGAGGCGGACGAAAGCGACGGCACCTTCCTGCTGCTCTCGCCGGTGGTGGCGGTGGTGACCAACATCGACCGCGAGCACATCGACTACTACGGCACCCCGGAGGCCCTGGCCGACGCCTTTCTGGCCTTCGTCAACAAGGTGCCGTTCTACGGCGTCGCCGTGCTGTGCCTGGACCACCCGGGGGTGCGCGCGCTGATACCGCGGGTCAACAAGCGGGTGGTGACCTACGGCCTGTCGGCCGACGCGGACTTCAGCGCCGAATGCGTGGCGACCCGGGGCATGGAGTCGACGTTTTCGGTGCTGCGCCGCGGCCGCGCGCTCGGGACCGTGACGCTGCCCATGCCGGGCCGTCACAGCGTCGCCAACGCGTTGGCCGCCATTGCGGCGGCGGGGGAGTTGGGGGTGGAGTTCGACCAGGCGGCCGCGGCTCTGGGCGTCTTCGCCGGTATCCACCGCCGCTCGGAGATCAGGGGAGAGGCGGCCGGGATACTGGTCATGGATGACTACGGACACCACCCCGCCGAGATCGAGGCCACGCTGCAGGCCATTACGGAAGGCTGGGACCGGCCGTTGACCGTGGTGTTCCAGCCGCACCGTTACAGCCGCACGAAGGACCTGTTCGACGACTTCGTGCCGGCCTTCGACCGCGCTCACCGGCTGATCCTCACGGAGGTCTACGCCGCGGGCGAGGAGCCGGTGCCGGGTGTCGGCGGCGAGGAACTGTGTCGGGCCATTCGGCGCCGGGGCCACATGGACGTCGAGTTCGTCGCCTCCCGCGAGGACATCGCCGGCGGGTTGCTGCCCCGGCTGGCCGAAGGGGACATGGTCCTCACCCTCGGGGCGGGGGACGTCTACAAGGTAGGGGAGTCTTTGCTTGAGTGTCTGCGGGAACAGCGCCCATGAGCGCGGACCGGCTGGCCGCGGAGCTGAGCGGCATCCCCGGCGTGGAAGTGAAGTCGGGCGAGCCCTTGGCTCGCTACACCTCCTTCAAGGTCGGCGGACCGGCGGATTGCTTCGTCGAGGCGCATACGAAAACGGGCCTGAGCGCGTGCCTCGAACTCGTGGCCCGGCACGCCGAGCCGATGCTGCTTCTGGGCAACGGCAGCAACGTGCTGGTGAGCGATCGGGGCGTGCGCGGCGCCGTCCTGCGGTTGCGCGGAGAGTTCCGCCGGGTGCGCTGGCTGGGCGACGGGGCGCGGGTGGGCGCGGCCTGCGCCGTGAGCCGGCTGGTGCGCGAGGCAGTGCGCCGCGACCTCGGTGGACTGGAGTTCGCCGAAGGGATTCCCGGCAGTGTGGGAGGTTCGCTGGTGATGAACGCCGGCGCTTACGGATCGGAGATGGAACGCGTGGTGACCAGGGTTGAGGGGCTGACCGCGGCGGGTGCGCCGTTGGCGCTCGGGCGCCACGAGTTGCACTTCGCCTACCGCGAGACGCGGCTTCCCGCGGGCGCGGTGGTGACCCGTGTGGACCTGGCGCTCACGCCGGACGCGCCGGCGGTGGCGGAGACGCGCATGCGCGAGATCATGGTCCGGCGCCGCGCCAGCCAGCCGTCGGGCCGGCCCAACTTCGGCTCGGTCTTCCGCAATCCGCCGGGGGACCACGCGGGACGGTTGATCGAGGCGGCCGGGCTCAAGGGCCTGCGCGTGGGGCACGCGGAGGTGTCCCCGCACCACGCCAATTTTATCCAGAACCTCGGCGGCGCGCGCGCCGAGGACGTGTGGCGGCTGATCGAGCAGGTGCGCGCCGCGGTGGAGAGCCGTTTCGCCGTCACCTTGCAGCCGGAGGTTCGATTCGTGGGGGAATGGCTGCGATGAGCGAACGGGCCGGGACATTCCGATCCCGCCGCGTGGGGGTCCTCTACGGCGGGCCTTCCGCGGAACGGGAGGTCTCGCTGGTGTCGGGCAAGGAGGTGGCCGGCGCCTTGCGCGACCGCGGGTACGCGTCGGTGGCGCTCATCGACGTCGGCTCGGACCTGCCCGCGCGCCTGCGCGAGGAATGCATCGACGTGGCCTTCATCGCGCTCCACGGCAAGCTCGGCGAGGACGGCTGCGTGCAGGGACTGTTGGAGGTCATGGGCATTCCCTATACGGGCTCGGGGGTGACGGCGTCGGCCTTGTGCATGGACAAGGTCCTGGCCAAGCAGGTGCTGGCGCGCAACCGCATCCCCACGCCGGCCTGCGAGGTGGTGGCCGCGGACCGCTGGCAGGAGGTCAGGCTGCCGTTGCCCGTGGTGGTCAAGCCGCGCGCCGAGGGGTCCACCATCGGCGTCACCATCGTGCGCCGGCGGCGCGACCTGGCGCGGGCGGTGCGCGAGGCCTGCCGCTTCGACCGCGACGCGCTGGTGGAGACCTACGTGGCGGGCCAGGAGATCACCGTGGGTATCCTCAACGGCGAGGCGCTGGGAGTGACGGAGATCCGTCCGGTGACGGGGTTCTACGACTTCAAGACCAAGTACACCTCGGGCATGGCCTCTCACGTCTTTCCCGCGCCCCTGCCCCGTCCCCTCTACCGCCGGGCGATGCGTCTGGCGGCGCGCGCCTGCGCGGTGCTCGGCTGCGAAGGGGCGCCGCGCGTGGATTTCCGCATCTCCCCGGAGGGGCGTCTGTACGCCCTCGAGGTCAACACGCTGCCGGGGATGACGCCGCTCAGCCTGTTGCCGGAGATCGCCGCGGGGGTCGGCATCGGGTTCGGCGAGCTTGTGGAGCGTATCCTCGACCGCGCCGTGCTCAGGAACGGAACCCGGCCTACACCGGTGCTGGAGGCGGCCCATGATTGATCCACGGGCCTGGTTGCGGAAGTTCGGCCGCCGCCGCGCGGGTCTGGCCGCGGGTGCCGTCGCGGCGTGCGCGTTGGTCCTGGCCGCGTGGCTGTACCCGCGGGCTCTCGCCGGAGTCTACCGGCAGGGCGGCGTTGTGCTCCAGGCGTCCGCGGCCATTCGCGGCACGGCGAGAGACATCTCGGAGTTCGTCCTCTCGCATCCCCATTTCACGGTGCGCGAGATCAAGGTCCTGGGAGCGGCACGGGTGAAGGGGGAGGACATCGTGGTGATGTCCGGGTTGCGGCCGTACGCCGGCATATGGAGTGTCGATCCCGTGGAGCTTGGGCAGAAAGTGGAGCGGCATCCCTGGGTGAAACGGGCGCTGGTGCGGCGGGACCTGCCGGCGCGGCTGACCATCACCGTGGAAGAGTGGAGCGCCGGCGGCATCGTCGCCCTGGACCGGCTGTATTACGTGGCGGACGACGGCGTGATCTTCAAGGCCCTCGACGAAGAGGACTCCGTCGACTTGCCGTTCGTGACGGGCCTGCGCGCGGCCGGTCTCGCGCCGGAAGCGCCGGATACCCGGAAGAAGCTGTCGCAGGTGCTGAAGTTGGCGCGCACGGTGGAACGGGCCGGATTGGAGTTGTCGGAGGTCCGCTTCCACTCCGGCGGCGGCGTGGTGCTTTATCCGGATTCCTACGCCGTGCCGTTCCACATGGGCTGGGGTGACTGGGACGACAAGCTGCGCAGGCTCCAATGGTTCCTGCGCGAGTTCCGGGAGCAGGAGACCCGTTTCAGGGCCGTGGACCTGAGTTTCAAGGGGCAGGTGGTGACGCGTCCGCGAAAGCGGGCGTGAGCGCCGGTCGCGATCAAACGAAGGGGCGTGAGACGCTATGACCAAAAAGAACAATCTTGTTGTCGGGCTCGATATCGGCACTCACAAGATCTGCGCGGTGGTGGGAGAGCAGACCGAGCAGGGCCCCGAGGTGGTGGGCGTCGGAATCCATCCGTCCAACGGCCTGCGCAAGGGCGTGGTGATCAACGTCGAGGCCACCATCGAGGGCATCAAGAAGGCCGTGGAAGAGGCCGAGATCATGGCCGGCTGCGAGATCAACACGGTCTTCGCGGGTATCGCGGGGGGCCACATCCGCGGATTCAACAGCCAGGGGGTGGTGGCGGTCAAGAACAAGGAAGTCACCGAGGCCGACGTCGACCGGGTCATCGACGCGGCCAAGGCGGTGGCCATTCCGTTGGACCGGGAGGTGCTGCACGTGCTCCCGCAGGAGTTCGCCCTCGACGGCCAGGCAGGGATCCAGGAGCCGCGGGGCATGTCCGGTGTACGCCTCGAAGCCAGCGTGCACATCGTCACCGGCGCGGTGGCGGCGGCGCAGAACATCATCAAGTGCTGCAACCGCACCGGCCTCAACGTGGCCGATTTCGTCCTCGAACCGCTGGCCTCCGCGGACGCGACCCTGACCCAGGAGGAACGGGAGCTGGGCGTGGCGCTGGTGGACATGGGCGGAGGCACCACCGACGTCGCGCTGTTTCACGGCGGCTCGGTGAAGCACACCGCGGTGCTGAGCGTCGGCGGGAACCATCTCACCGGCGACATTGCCGCGGGCCTGCATGCGCCCATGGCGGCGGCGGAGCAGTTGAAGCAGCGCTACGGCGGGGGGGGGGCCGACGTCGTCAACCGCAACGAGATGCTGGAGGTGCCCAGTGTCGGCGGACGCAGTCCCCGGACGGTGTCGCGGCAGGTGCTGTGCGAAATCATCGAGCCGCGGGTGGAGGAGGTTTTCCATCTCGTGCACCGCGAGATCACCAAGTCCGGCTACGCGCGGCAGGTGGTGTCGGGCATCGTCATGACCGGAGGGTCCACGCTGCTGCCGGGCATGATCGAGATGGCGGAGAAGATCTTCGACGTGCCGGTGCGCCAGGGCCTGCCGGGCAACGTCACCGGATTGGTGGACGTCGTGTCCAGTCCGGTCTACTCCACCGCCACCGGCCTGTTGCTCTACGGCCTCGGGCAGCAGGACCGAAACCTTTTCCGCGTGCGGGACAACGACGTGTTCTTCAAGGTGCGCGGGCGCATGACCGAATGGTTCAAGGAGTTTTTCTAGAGTTAGACGGGAACAGGAATTCGAAAAAGGAGGGCATGTCATGTTCGAGATGGTGGATCCGATCGAATCGGGAGCCCGGATCAAGGCGATCGGCATCGGCGGGGGCGGCGGCAACGCGGTCAACACGATGATCGAAGAGGGCCTCAAGGGCGTGGACTTCATCGTGGCCAACACGGACAGCCAGGCGCTGGACGCGAACAAGGCCGAGATCAAGATCCAGATAGGGGACTCCCTGACCAAGGGGCTCGGGGCGGGCGCCAATCCGGAAGTGGGCCGGCGCGCCGCGATGGAGGACAAGGAGCGCATCCGTGAATTCCTCACGGGCGCCGACATGATCTTCCTCACCGCGGGGATGGGCGGCGGCACGGGCACGGGCGCCGCGCCGGTCATCGCCAGCGTCGCGCGCGAGGTGGGAGCGCTCACGGTGGGCGTGGTCACCAAGCCCTTCATCTTCGAAGGCAAACGCCGCATGCAACAGGCGGAGGAAGGCATCCGGGAGCTCAAGGACAAGGTGGATACCCTCGTGGTCATCCCCAACCAGCGTCTGCTCAGCATCGCCGGCAAGTCCACCACGCTGCTGGAGACCTTCAAGGTGGCCGACGGCGTGGTGACCCAGGCGGTCCGGGGCATCGCCGACCTGATCGTGACGCCGGGGCTCATCAATCTCGACTTCGCCGACGTGCGCACGGTCATGAGGGAGATGGGATTCGCGCTGATGGGGGCGGCTTCCGCCACCGGCGAAAACCGCGCCCTCGAGGCGGCGCAGCAGGCGATTTCGAGTCCGTTGCTGGAGGACGTCTCCATCAACGGCGCGCGCGGGGTGCTGATCAACGTCACCGGCGGCGCCGACATGAGCCTGTTCGAGGTCAACGAGGCGGCCACCCTGATCCAGGCCGAGGCCCACGACGACGCCACCATCATCTTCGGCGCGGTGATCGACGAGGCCATCGAGGATGAACTGCGGATCACGGTCATCGCCACGGGTTTCGGCGACGAAGGACTGACTGCGCCGCAGCCGGCACCGGTGGAGAAGAAGGATGCGCCGCGGCAGAAGCAGGGGTCGTTGGGTCTGGGCGTGCGGGATGCCCGGGACAAGAAGATCGTGCACCTCGGCACGCTGGTGGACGACGAGTACGGCGGTCCGAACTGGCAGCGGGTCGAGGAAAAGGAGCCGAGCGCTCCTCAGCCCATCGACCTCGAAGAGAAGGACATAGCCGAGGAAGACTTCGACATCCCGACGTTTCTGCGCAAACGGATGGATTAGGATTCGGGCATCGCGTTCCCTTGCGTCTCGGTGACGCGGCGCCGCAAGAGGAGCGGCAGGGTGGCCCAGACTCCGAAAACCAGTCCGGCCAGGGTCCAGTACGTCGGGTTGCGCCCGCCGTACCGGGCCACGAAGAAGCAGAGGATAGCGTCGCACAGGTGGATGGCCGCCACGGTGGCCAGCATCGTCCGGGGCTCCAGGCCCGGCCCGATGAACAAGACGCCGGAAGCGTATCCGATCAATGACGTGAGCTCGGTCATGGCGCGTGTGCGTCCGGGGCCGTCGGGAGTGTGCCGTGTCCGGCGACCCTTGACCCTCCTTTCATGGGTACTATAGTTGAGCATGTGGCAAAGACAAACGACCGCCGGATGAATGGACGAACGCCGAAAGAACCGACATGTCCGTAAGAACCATCGAGTGGCGCGACGGAGAGCTGCTCCTCATCGACCAGCGGCGTCTGCCCCGGAAGGAGGTGTACCGGGTTTGCCGCAACTACCGCCAGGTGGCCCAAGCCATCCGCAACATGGTCGTGCGCGGCGCGCCCGCCATCGGCGTCACCGCCGCCATGGGGGTTGCCCTGGGGGCGCGGCACATCCGGGACCGGAAGAACGTCGACAGCGCCATGCGGCAGGTGTTCGAGACCCTGGCGGACACCCGGCCCACGGCCGTGAACCTGCACTGGGCGCTGGAACGCATGCGGCGCGTCTACGAGGCCAACAGGGACGGGGACCTGGGGACGCTGCGGCAGCGCCTGGAGGAAGCGGCCGTCGAGATGTACGACGCGGACATCGCCGCGAACCGCAGGCTCGGCGGTCTGGGCGCGGCGCTGCTGAAGGACTCCCGGCGCATTCTGACCCACTGCAACGCGGGTGCCCTGGCCACCGCGGGTTACGGCACCGCGCTCGGGGTGCTGCGGGCGATGAAGGATAGCGGAATGCCCATCGACGAGGTATTCGTGGATGAAACACGGCCGTTCCTGCAGGGCGCCAGGCTGACCGCCTGGGAGCTGCGCAAGGAGGATATCCCCGTCACCCTCATCACCGACAACATGATGGGTTACGTCATGCAGCAGAACCGCGTGGACGCCGTCGTGGTGGGGGCCGACCGCGTGGCCGCCAACGGCGACGTGGCCAACAAGATCGGTACCTACACCGTGGCGGTGATGGCCCGGCGCCACGGCATTCCATTCTACGTGGCTTGCCCCACCTCCACCGTGGACCTGTCCTGTCCCTCCGGCGCGGAGATTCCCATCGAGGAGCGCGCCGACGACGAGGTGACTCACATCGCCGGACAGCGCATCGCGCCCGACGGAGTGAATACCCTGAACCCGGCGTTCGACGTGACCGACCATTCGCTGGTCTCCGCCATCATCACCGAAAAGGCCGTGGTCACGGCGCCCTATCGCAGCAACTTGCGGAACGTCTGTGCTCCGTAGGGGCAAGGCGAACATCCCGCACTCCGTCACGAGAAACCGCACCATGGCCGTCATCGAGAGACAAGACGAGTTGGAAGCCTGGTTCCACGAGGCCGGCAAGCCACGCGAGCAGTGGCGCGTGGGTACCGAGTACGAGAAGGTCGGCATCGAGCGCGACACGGCCAGGGCACTGTCCTATTCCGGGCGCCGCGGCGTGCGCGCCATCCTCGAAGGGCTCGTCAGCGACTACGATTGGGAGCCGCAGGAAGAGGAGGGCTTCCTCATCGGCCTGAAGCGCGGCAACCATGCCATCACGCTGGAGCCGGGGGGACAGATCGAGTTGAGCGGCGAGCCTTGCGACGACATCCACTGCAGCAACGCCGAGTTCTCCCAGCACATCCGCGAGCTGATCGACGTCGCCGAGCGCTTCGACGTGGCCTTCCTGGGGCTGGGGATACAACCCTTCAGCCGGGTGGACGAGATCGAGTGGCTGCCCAAGCGGCGCTACCGCATCATGGGACCGTACATGTCCAAGGTGGGGACCCTGGGCCACCGCATGATGAAGCAGACCGCCACGGTGCAGGCCAACATCGACTACGGCGACGAGAAGGACGCCATGGCGAAGCTGCGCACGACCATGGGCCTGGCGCCGGTGATCGGCGCGGCATTCGCCAACTCGCCCATTTCGGACGGTGAGCCCAACGGCTTCAAGAGCTACCGCGGCCACATCTGGACACGCACGGACGCGGACCGGTGCGGGCTGCTGGAGTTCTGTTTCTCGCCCGACGCGACGTTCCACCACTACGTGGAGTACGCCCTCGACGTCCCCATGTACCTCATCTCCAGGGACGGTCACTACATCGACATGACCGCGATTTCGTTCCGCCGCTTCCTGGAGCACGGCCACCAGGGCCATTACGCCACCATGGCGGACTGGCAGCTTCACCTCACGACGCTCTTTCCCGAGGTGCGCCTGAAGCAATACATGGAGTTCCGCTCCGCCGACAGCCAGGCGCCCGAGCTCATGCCCGCGTTGCCGGCACTCATCAAGGGCCTTTGCTACGACGCCGACTGCCTGGGCGCCGCCTGGGATCTGGTCAAGGGCTGGACCTTCGACGAGCGCATGACCGCCTACCACGACTCCCACAAGGACGGACTCGCCGCGCGCTTCCGCCGCTATACCCTGGGCGACGTGGCCAAGGAGATGGTGGACATCGCCTGGGAGGGGCTCGCGCGCCAGCACGCCCTGAGCCGGCGCGGCGAGGACGAGACCATTCACCTGAAAGCGCTGCGCGACCTGGTGCAGCAGGGCCTTTGCCCCGCGGACGTCATCCTCTCCAAGTGGCAGGGCGAGTTCCGCCAGGACCTTCGCCGCCTCATCGACGACAGCTCGTACAAGCTGCCGTAGGGGCCCATGGCGATAGGCTGGACTTTTCCCGTTCTTCACGCTACTATCCGTCCCATCTTTCCGTAGGTGTGGTGCGCCACACCTAGCTCCGGAGCGGTCAGGCAGGGCCGGCCGACTCCACGAGGGGGCAGCGGAAAGACGCGCACTGCCGCTTGGATCCGGAAGCGCCGGACCGAGACGGATGAGACATTCTGGCGTCTATCGTTTCCACGGTAGCGGGATGGCCTTCCGGATCGGTCCGGAGGGCTTTTTTGCTTTCGGCCCTGTCGGTGTCTTGTTGTCGGCCGTGGCCTGCTTCGAGGAGGGAAACGAATGGGACGGAAAATGACGGCGCCGGAAATCCGTGGCATGAAGGAACGCGGCGAGAAGATCGTCTGCCTGACGGCGTATGACTACTGCTTCGCCCGTATCCTGGACGAAGCCGGCATCGACCTCATGCTGGTGGGCGATTCGCTGGGCTCGGTGGTGCAGGGGCACGAGAGCACGCTGCCCGTCACCGTCGAGGACATCATCTACCACACGCGCGCGGT
The DNA here is from genome assembly GCA_026712905.1 of Deltaproteobacteria bacterium. NCBI lineage: Bacteria > Pseudomonadati > Myxococcota > Myxococcia > Deltaproteobacteria bacterium. The sequence continues at coordinate 3,036 of JAPOPM010000027.1, read as the reverse complement.
GATTCGCGGACGCCGGCGCGCCCTGGTGGTTGCCGACATGCCGTTCATGACCTTCCAGTTGGGCGTGGACGAAGCCAAGCGCAACGCCGGCCGGCTCGTGCAGGAGGGCGGTGCCGAGGCGGTCAAGCTCGAAGGCGGCGTCACCCAGGCCGCCACCATCGAGGCCTTGGTGAAGATGGGCGTGCCGGTCATGGGGCACGTGGGGCTGACCCCCCAGTCGGTGCACCAGTTCGGCGGCTACCGCATCCAGGGGCGCGGCGAGGCCGACGCCCGCGCCATCCTCGACGATGCCGTGGCGGTGGATGAAGCCGGAGCGTTCGCGGTGGTGCTGGAGGGTATCCCGGTGCAACTCGCCAGGGAGATCAGCCGACGCCTGACCATTCCCACCATCGGCATCGGCGCGGGTATGCACTGCGATGGGCAGATCCTCGTGGTGCACGACATGCTCGGCCTGTTCGACGATTTCACCCCCAAGTTCGTCAAGCGCTACGCCGACCTCAAGGGCACCATCGGCGGCGCGGTGCGAACCTACATGGATGAAGTGCGGACGGCGGCCTTTCCGGCGGAGGAGCACGCTTTCCACTGATGCCGGCGCTGCCCGCCATCCAGGAAATCCCCGAGATGCAGGCGTGGAGCCACCGCGTCCGGCGCGGGGGGGAGCGTATCGTCCTGGTGCCGACCATGGGGTTCCTGCACGAAGGCCATCTGAGTCTCGTGCGCGCGGGCCGGAGGCACGGCGACCGCCTCGTGGTTTCCATTTTCGCCAACCCGACCCAGTTCGCCCCGTCGGAGGATTTCGAGAGTTATCCGAGGGACTTGGAGCGCGATGTGCGCCTGCTCGCGGCCGAGGGCGTGGACTTGCTGTTCAACCCCACGGCCGAGGCCATGTATCCGCGGGGTTTCCAGACCTACGTGGACGTGGAGGCGGTGAGCCGGCCGCTCTGCGGGGCGCACCGGCCGGGACATTTCCGCGGCGTGGCCACGGTGGTGCTGAAACTGTTCAACATCGTGCGCCCGCACGTGGCCGTGTTCGGGCTCAAGGACTACCAGCAGGTTCAGGTCATCCGGCACATGCTCCTGGATCTGAACCTCGACGTCGAGGTCGTGGCCTGTCCCACCGTGCGCGAGCCGGACGGCTTGGCCATGAGCTCGCGCAACCGCTACCTGGAAGCGGCCGAGCGGCAGGCGGCCGCGTGTCTGCAAGGCGCGCTGGGCAAGGCCCAGGCGTTGGTGCGCGGCGGCGAGACCAGCGCCGCGAAAGTCCGTGACGCGGTGGTGGCGGAGATCGGCCGCCAGCCCCTGGCGCGGCTCGAGTACGCCGACCTGTGCGACCCCGACGACCTCGATCCGGTGTCCGAGGTCCGCGGACCGACGCTGCTGGCCCTGTGCGCCTGGGTGGGCAAGGCGCGGCTCATCGACAACCGCATATTGGAAGGCCGCCAGCCGTAACGCGATGCCGCGTCCGTCGGTTGCACGACACGCCGCGAGAAGGAAACGGACCCGTCCATGGCCAATGCCAAGGAAACCAACGAGAAGACCATCACGGTCAATCGGCGCGCGCGCCGGGAGTACTCCATCGAGGAGTCCTTCGAGGCCGGCATGGTGCTGCTGGGCAGCGAGGTCAAGTCGCTGCGCGACGGGCGCGCGAACCTGGCCGACAGCTATGCCCGCGTCGACAAGGGCGAGGTGGTCCTGGTCAACTCCCACATCAGCCCGTACCCGGCGGCCAATATGTTCAATCACGAGCCGACCCGACCGCGGAAACTGCTGTTGCGCAAACGCGAGATTTCGAGGCTCCTGGGCAAGGTCAAGGAGCGCGGCTTGACCTTGATCCCGTTAAAGCTATACTTCAAGGACGGGCGCGCGAAAGTGGAGCTGGGTCTGGCCCGGGGCAAGAAGCTCTACGACAAGCGCGCCACGGTCAAGGAACGGATGGTCCGGCGGGAGATGGAACGCTCCATGAAGAGCCGTTGAAGTGGACTGCCGGGGCACATCTCATCTTTTGGGGGCGATATGGGTTCGACGGGGGTGGGAAGTCAAAGTGGCATGCCGGGGTCCTGCGGCCTCGTTAATAACGCAGGACTGCAAGTAACTGCAGACGAACAAGATTACGCCCTGGCTGCCTAGATAGCCAGCGTCTTGCCGGCTTTCTCCCGCGGGGTCGGACAAGGCGTCATTCAGCGGGATGGACCGATTCCTCTGCCGGAGGGGATGAGGTCGAGATCTAAACCGGATAGTCGCACAAGACCCCGTCGCCGGGGGCTTGGGCGATGAGATCAAAACGGCGACTAAGCATGTAGTCACTTTCGGCGGAAAGCCTTCGGACGGGGGTTCGATTCCCCCCGCCTCCACCATGGCCTAGTTTTTCCTGTTCCCATACATTCCCCCAAAGCTCACGAAATCCCTGTAAACAGGGGCTTTCGTGAGCTTGACAGTTCCGGTCGATTCCCTTATGTTTCCACACCTAACGTGGGAAAACTCGTGGGACGGAGAGAGTCCAGATTAAGCTCACGGTCAAGACGATTGAGGGTCTTAGGCGTCCAGGTAGGTACGGGGACGGCGGGACGCTGTTCCTGGTGGTCCACCCTGGCGGCTCAAAGTCATTCGTCCAGCGGCTCACCATCAAGGGTAAGCGTCACGACATCGGTTTGGGACCGTTCCCGCTCGTGACTCTCCGCGAAGCCAGGGAGAGGGCGTTTGAGAACCGCCGGACGGCATGGGCTGGCGGCGATCCCTTGGGCGACGAGCGCAAGGTGACGGTGCTCACGTTCCGCGAGGCTGCCCAGCACACGCACCAAGCCAACTTGTCGCGTTGGCGCAATGACAACACGCCACGTCCTGTAGGGACGGAAAGCATGAGGGGCAAGGACACGAGAGCGGACACGAGGCGGGACAAGGCCTCCGGACAGACGGCCCGGCCAATACGACGGGCTAGGGTGTCGCTGTACGCGGGCGGACGGCTGAACGTGTCCTTCTCGGCGACGCAATGGGAAGCCGTCGAGCGGGCGGCCGAGGCCCTTGGCTTGCCGCTGGTGG
>JAPOPM010000026.1 GCA_026712905.1 Deltaproteobacteria bacterium | reverse complement strand
GGTACAGGGCGTCGTTGGAGACGGGATCCTGGCCGATGAGCAGCTGCGCCAGGCCCTCGATCACCGCCTTTGTGGCCATCGAGGCTTCGGGCCACATGGTGATGGACTCCCCCCAGCCCACCTGCCCGTCGTCGGCGGTCAGCTTCACCAGGCAGAGATGCCGGTAGGCGTTGAAGTCGTTCGGCTCCGGATAGGTGACGGGTATCGGCTCGACGGCAACGATCTTCATGTTCTTGCTCCTTGTCGTTTCATGGTTCGGTTCCAGCCGCCGGCGGCGCTACCACATCACCAGCCCGCCGGTGTGGTTGATGGACTGACCGGTCATGTAACCGCTCTCGGGCCCCAGCAGGAAGCCGATGAGCCCGCTGATCTCCTCGGGTGTGGAGCCCCGCTTCAGCGGCACGACCTGGGTTCGAGCCACGGAGAGTTCGTCCGGTGTCATGCCGCGCAGCGGGGCCACTTGGGCCAGCACCTTGTCCTGCATGGGGGTGTCCACGATGCCCGGGCAGATGGCGTTGACGCGCACCGGGATGGGCGCCAACTCGTAGGCGAACGAGCGGGTGACCGAGAGGATCATGCACTTGGTCGCCCCGTAGACGGCGGCCTCGGTGGTGTTGGTGAGCTTGCCGGACGACGACGAGAGGTTCACGATCGCCCCGCCGGGCGACATCGTGGGCCCGATGCCCTGGCAGAGGAAGAAGATCGACTCCACGTTCACCTGCACGAGAAGCCGCCAGTCCTCCACGGTGACTTCCGGCAGCGGCTTCAGCATGATGATGCCGGCGGCGTTGACCAATCCGTCGCATCCCGCGGCGGCCTCGACCACGGTCGCCCGCTGGTCGGGATCGGCAAGGTCGGCGACCAGCGTGTCGGCGCCCAGAGGCTCGATCTCCGCCAGCTTGTCGGCGTTGAGGTCGACGCCCAGCACGGAGTCACCCTCGCCGAGGAACCGCTCCACCGCCCCCCGGCCGATCCCCTGCGCTGCGCCCGTGACGACGATCCTGCGCTGCCTCCCGTCGCCGTTGCTCGCCATGGCACCTGTCCCCTTCGATCTGCCGTCGCAACCCGCCACCGCGGCAGTGCTACTCCGTGAGGGCGCATGATTGCACAGCGCGGGCGTGGATGCACCATGCGAGCGGGGTGGTGCACCGGCCGGCGAGGGTGCGCGAACAGGGCCGACATTTTGGGGGTCGCCGGGACAGAGACGCTCCCGACCGGCCGGCGGCTCACCGCTAGGCTCCCGGCGTTGCAAATCGGCAGGGGAGTGGCCCCATGACACATCTCACGTGGTCGGACGACCTCGGCAAGCGTGTCCGTACCGGTGACTGGCCGGACCAGGCGATCGGCACGGTCACCAAGGTCAACGAGGCGATCTCCGGGGGGCGCAGCGAGGTGGCGGCCCAGCTCATCGACTACTTCATGGAGGAGGCCAAGGTCGTCCAGTTCATCTACGACACCTGGACGCCGGGGTTCCTGGAGTGGCTGGAACAGGCGGGCTACGGCGAGGCGGAGCTGGCGGCGGCGGTGGAGGATCTGCGCGTAGAGCTGGCGATGCTCGACGGCACACCGTTCGACGGTGACGCCCTGTGGCTGGAACTGGGAGCCCAGGCCGGCCGGCTCACGCACGCCGTGCGGGCAGAGCTGATCGAGGCCGAGCGGGCGCTGGCGGACTTCGATGCCATCCGGGTGGCGTGGCGGCGCCTGCACGACCGCTGGGCGGACTTCCTGTCGGGGATCTTGAAGCTGTGCGCCGACCGTTTCGGGGAGGCAGCACTGGAGGACATCTACCGACACTCCCTGGAGCCGTACATCCAGGAGCGCTACATGCCGTTCGATCTGCGCGAGCGGGACTACGACGACACGCTGTTCCGCAACTTGTACACCTCCGTGGAGGGGATGCGCAGCCACCTCGTCGGTCCCGACCGCATGGGCGACATCCAACTCACCGAGCACGAAGACCGCTGGGTGTTCAGCTTCGACCCGTGCGGCTCCGGCGGCCGGCAGGTGCGCGGCACCGACGTCGAGGACTCACCTCCCAACCCCGAGCGGGCCGTCCGCTTCGGCGTCACCACCGAGGAGCACGACTGGGCCTGGAACAGCAAGGGCGTCTGCTACTACTGCGCCCACTGCTGCTTCACCCTGGAGATGCTGCCCGCCGAGCGCTGGGGCCACCCGGTCCGCCGCGTCGACCCACCCCTGTTCCCCGACGACACCACCGGCGAGAACCCCAAACCCTGCACGTGGACCGTCTACAAGACAATCGAAGCCATCCCCACCGACACCTACACCCGCATAGGCCGCACGAAGCCGCCCACGTCCTAGCCCGCCCCGGGCGTTCCCGGCGGACAACCCTCCTGAACCGCCGACCGATGGGCTCGGTCGCCGCCGGCACGACGCAATGCGGCCTGGGTCGGCTCAGTCGGGCCGGTAGACCTCCCGGCGGTGGCCGACCCGGAGTATCACGACCTCGCGCCGGGCATCGTCGTTCCGGTAGACGATGCGGTGGGCGCCGCGGCGGACGCTCCACAGGCCGTCCAACTCGTTTCGCAACGCCACGCCGAGGCGACGGGGGTTGTCGAGCAGGGGTCCCGTTATCAACTCGACGACCGCTGCGGCCACGGACGCCGGGAGTTGTTCCGCGATGGTCCTGGCAGCACGCCGGGCGACGATGATCTGGTACGGCTCACCTGCGGTCAAGGCCTGAGTGCCCGGACAGCGTCGACGCCGCGCACCACATCGCCCTCGGCGTGAGCGCGCTCCGCCTCGGCGAGTTCCCGGAGAGCGTCGCTGTCGCCGAGGATCGCCAAGGTCTCCTCAAGCGACTCGAGGTCCTCAGGGCTCATCAGCACCGCGGCCGGCGAGCCGTTGCGCGTGACGACGACCCGCTCGTGGTGTGCGTGCACCCGCTCGATGAACTCCGAGAACCGATCCCTCACGACCCGCAGTGATTCACTCGTCATGGCCACAATTGTGCCACATCGGCTGCGCTTCTACACGCAAGCCTCTGGGCTGTGTCAGATCGGTCGCCGCCTGTGCGCCCCTGGTGTCCAGGCGCCGGATCGTCTCACCGTCGGCCAGTCATCGGCTGAAGCCATCCTCAGGCAGGGCGTCGGGACGCTTAGGATGACCGCTCTGCGTTTTGATCGTGGGAGGAGTGCGCAACGTGACTGCGAGAAACGAAGGCTCCGGTTTCGATCACGCCTGGTTCCTTGGCGCCGCGTTCGGCGGCGGGAACGAAGATCAGTCCGAGCGCTTCATTCGCGAGGGTATCTGGGAGCACAATTTTCAGGATCGCTACATCGACGAAGTGAAGTCGATCCGATCTGGAGATCGGATCGCGATCAAAGCCACATACACGAGAAAAAACGACTTGCCGTTCGACAATCGTGGACGGCTGGTCCAGGTCATGGCGATAAAGGCCGTCGGAATCGTCACAGCCAATCCGGGGGACGGCCGTCGCATCCTCGTTGAGTGGACACCGGTAGTTCCACCTCGCGAGTGGTACTTCTATGCTCACCTACCTACAGTTTGGAAGGTTGTCGCCGGGGAGTGGAAGAGCGACAGTCTTCTACGATTTGTCTTCGATGATGAGCCCCAGGACATTGACAGATTTCGCAATGCCCCGTACTGGGCGGACAGGTACGGCGATCAGCCAAAGGACGCCGACCGATTTGCTTGGTCCACCTTCTACACGGAGTTCGCCGATCGCCTTCTTGCCTTCCGCGATGACCGTCAGCCTCTGATCTCCGCGATACACGAGTTGTCCAAGCTTGAAGTTCCGCTACGCGTGGAGGACCGATTCTCCGATGACTCCTCTGGCCACCTCCGAGACATCTGTCCCTTCACCACTTTCGGTCTGTTCAACCGCGGGATATCCGATGACAATCGCCGGAGAATTGCAAGGCTTCTGGGCGATGCCATCGGCGTCACGGCACCGGTGCCGGAGTCCTTCGAGGGGATTCCCGTCCTGAGCAACTTCCGTTCGTGGTTCTTCCCCTTCGCCACTACGCGCTCTGCGGACCACATAGACGTCCTTTGGCGAGTGTTGTCCGACGCGCTCGATTGTGCGGATAGCGGCGACTCGACCAGTCGACAGAGGTTTGCGGATTCCTTCGATGCTGCTATCGCCCTGCCTGAGGTCGGACCGATGTTGACCATCGGACTCTACTGGGTGAGGCCTTGGCACTATCCGCCACTGGATGGACCTTCATATTCGTTCATCACCGGCGAGATGAAAATCGAGGTCGACAAGCCCCTACTCGATGGAGCGGCGTATCTCTCCTTGGGGAAGAGGCTCGAAGCGGTGTTGATGGACGAAGACTCGCGAATTAACTCGCTCCCCGAGCTGTCGGCAGCCGCCTTCAACAGCGCTCGGATGCCGGCGGAGGAGCCGGTGCGATCGGAGCACGTCGATGAGAGCGAAGAGGCGGAGAACGAGGGGGAGACCGAGGCGGATGACGGCAAGCCGTATTCGGTCGAGGACATCATTGGCGACGGGTGTTTCCTCGGGGCGGCTCGGCTCGAGACGATGCTCGAACGACTACGGGACAAGAAGAATCTCATCCTGCAGGGGCCACCGGGTACGGGGAAGACGTGGTTGGCCAAGCGGCTGGCGTACGCGCTGATCGGACGCAAGTCGGAGAGCCGGGTCCGGCCGTTCCAGTTCCATCCGAACCTCTCCTACGAG
>JAPOPM010000025.1 GCA_026712905.1 Deltaproteobacteria bacterium | reverse complement strand
ACGAGCTCGGCATGGTCGCGGGCGCGGCTGATTTCCACGTAGAGGGTCTTCTGGGTCGTGAGGGGCGGATGGGTGGCCTCCATGGCGGCGATCACGGGGTCGACGGCGCGGCCCTGGAACGCGTGGACGGGGGCGCACTGGCGCTCGGGGCGGGCGACCCGCAACTGCGCCACGTCGACCGTGCCTGGGCCGCAACCGTCCACGCTTTCCAGGGCCGCACCGTCGACACCGTGATCGCCGCCATGGAGGCCAACCATCCGACCCTCACGACCCAGAAGACCCTCTACGTGGAAATCAGCCGCGCCCGCGACCATGCCGAGCTCGTGACCGACGACAGGGCGGCCCTCAGGGAGCGTCTCGAAGCGGTCACCGGCGAGCGCATCGCCGCGCTCGAAGCGGTCGAGCCGGAGCGAGCGAAGGACCGAGGGACCGGTCCGGACGCGGGCCGGAGCCCTGGCCGCGAGGACGACGCGGCCGGGTCGCGCGAGCCGGACCGGACTCCTGCAATGGAGCGGGAGCGCGCGCCGGGGAACATTGATCGCGAACTGGGCCTGTAGCACCGCATGGAGCCGCTTGCGAGACGAATGCTCGGTGTCAGTTACGGGTAGTGTTTCAGTTGACGGCCGTCTGTGGCCACCGAGCCGTTCGATTGATCTTGCCGACGACGCAGTACGGCATTCCCTCTGACCCAGCTTTCTCACTGGGCTCGCTGCTCTTCATCAGCGTCGCGGACTTTCTGGATCATCGCGTCGAGTTCACGGAGCCTCTCCTTGGTCCACCGGCGTACTTTCAGCTTCGGATGGGTGGAAAGCGCGTTTAGCGCGGCCCGGTGAAGCTCATAATATACAGCTACCGACCCTCTCCAAGCAAAGTTGTACATGATGTTGTGTTCGATAGCTCTGAGGACATTTTCATGTGCGCCGAACTCCTCAAGGAGTCGCCCCATGACCGGATGAAGTAATGCGTTGGAGGCATCAACGTCGTAGGTTTCCAGAACCGGGATGGTAGTTTAGACGAAAGCCGGCGCATGGTCAGGATGAGCATGGCACCATGCGAACAGGGTATCCTCCGGGAGGGCCAGAATCGCGGGCTTTTCACTAGATCAATACTTTGTGGAAGTAGGGCTTCCCACTACCGCGCACGACGACATTGAGTGGGTCATTGGATTGATCGAGGGGAATTCCAAGCTGAAACGCTACCCGATTACGAATTAGCTATAATAAAGTGACGATAAGTGGTATGTTTTGAGCGTGATGTATGCGTCTAGGGCACCGCATGCCCGCGATCTCATCGCGGATCTGGCCGCTCACGGCCGGCATCACTTTACTGCGGCCGAGCTTCGGGCCGCGTTGCGCGTTTCCGGCGCGGCCGCAAGACGGGCTCTGAGCCGGTTGGCAGCCAAGGGCGAAATCGCAAGCCCGGCGCGCGGTTTCCATGTCATCGTACCGCCGGAATACCGGCGGCTTGGCTGCCTGCCCGCGGACCAGTTCATCCCTTCCCTCATGGAGCACCGGAGGGTTCCGTACTACGCGGGGCTCCTGTCAGCCGCCCAGTACCATGGCTCGGCGCATCATCGTCCGCAAGCGTTCCAGATCGTCCTTGGCAGGAGCAGGCCGGCTATCGCGTGCGGTTCGGTCAGAGTGGCCTTCGTTGCCCGCCGGAACGTGGGCGAGGTTCCGGTCCAGAACTTCAACACCCCGCGCGGGACCATTCTGGTGTCGACGGTAGAAGCAACGGCGCTCGACCTCGTGGGCTACATGCGTCACGCCGGAGGAGTCGACCGGGTGGCGGGTGTTCTGTCCGAGCTCGGCGGGGAGATGGACCCGGAGCGCCTGGTGGTTGCGGCGAATTCGGCGCCGGTCCTCTGGGCTCAGCGGCTGGGCTACCTCCTCGAACATGTCGGCGCCGGCGACAGGGCCGTTCTCCTGAAGGAGCACGTGCGGAAAAGCGCTCGAAATTTCACGAAGCTGATACCGTCCGCCAGCGCTGACGCTGCCCCGCGGTCCAGGGACTGGCGGCTGCACGTCAACGCCGTCGTCGAGCCGGAAGCATGATCCCGCGGGACTACATCACCGAATGGCGGGCGGCGGCGCCGTGGGTCGAGGACTTCCAGGTCGAGCAGGATCTCGTCATTTCCCGCGCGCTGGTCGACATATTCTCCGACCCGGCCCTCGGGGCCGCGCTGGCCTTCCGGGGAGGCACCGCACTATACAAACTCTACCTGACGCCGCCCGCGCGTTACTCGGAGGATATCGATCTGATCCAGGTCGCGCCCGGGCCGGCCGGACCGGTGATGGACGCGTTGCGCGGCGTTCTCGACCCCTGGCTCGGCGAAGCCCGATGGAAGCAGTCGAGAGGCCGGGTGACGTTCGGCTACCGCTTCGATTCCGAGGACGTCCCCGCAAGGCGCCTGCGCCTCAAGGTCGAGATCAACACGCGCGAGCACTTCGCCGCGTTCGGGTTCGCCAGGCGTCTGTTCTCCGTGGAATCACGATGGTTCTCGGGCGCGGCCGACATCGTGACCTTCGAACTCGACGAGTTGCTCGCCACCAAGCTGCGAGCTCTCTACCAACGCGCCAAGGGACGCGACCTGTTCGACCTTGCGGCCGGACTCGCAGACGAGCGCAGCGATCCCCAGCGAATCGTGGACGCCTTCCGAGAGTACATCGGTCGCGACGGCCATACGATAACGCGCGCGATGTTCGAAAGGAATCTCGCCGACAAGCTCGGCGACCCGCAGTTCGGCGCCGACATGACCGCTCTGCTCACAGAAAGCTACGAGTGGCGGCCGGAAAAATCGGCGCGGACGGTTTCGGAGCGGCTGATCTCCCTCCTTCCAGGCGGGCCGTGAGAAGGAGGAACCGAGGCGTGAGCAATCCTCTCACCCAGGCTACGTCCGGTTCTGGAACAAGTGCAGGTGCTGATCAAGGGTTTATCCCGCCGATTTCCGAGTTTCGGACGCGGTGCAAGGCTGAACGCGGACCTCCATCAAATTTGACGTCGGTCCTCGTTCAGCCCAATGCCAACGCGTGGACACTGCCGATTCTGAGCTTAGGAGGGGTCATCTTCTTTGGCTTCACGATTGGGCGGATCAGGCTGTATTCCAGGGGGGTGGTCTGTGTCCGGGACGATGGTTGCTATGTAACGGCGGATTTCGTCGATCTCCCGCCCGCGGCCAGCCGCGATCATGTCGTGTGCGATGGCTTGGGCCGCGAATAGTGCGGCCCGTGCCACCTGGATCTCCGCTTCGGTTGTGGGCCATGCGCGTTTTTCCAGCCACCGCTCGGCGAGTTCGGCAAGGAGCCGGTTGGCGGTTGTGCCGAGTTCTCCGGCCGCTTCCTCAAGGCGTTGCCAGAGTTCCTCGTCGATTCGAATGTGCTT
>JAPOPM010000024.1 GCA_026712905.1 Deltaproteobacteria bacterium | reverse complement strand
TTGTGGGTGAGCGGCTGGCGTTGTACCGCTACGCGGAAGTGACGGGGGAGTGGGAGCGGTTGGAGAGCGAGGTGGAGGAGTCGGAAGGTCGGCGGTACGTGTGCGCGGAAGTGGAGGGGTTTTCGGTGTTCGCGGTGTTCGAGGAAATGGGTGTGGGCGTGATGACGGCGGACGTGAACGGCGACGGGGAGGTGAACGAGGACGACGCGTTGGTGATGTACTACGCGTACGCGTTGAGAGACCTGGTGGGCGACGGGGAAGGTGGCGGAGTGGCGCGGTTTCGGCGGACGCTCCTGGGGCCATGGTCGGGGAGCATCGACCCGAACGACGCGGAATTGCTGGCGATGGTGAGCCGGGCGAATGCGTGGCGCGAGGACGGAGTGGCCGCGGGCGGCGACGTGAACGGCGACGGGGAGGTGAACGAGGACGACGCGCTGGTGATGTACTACGCGTACGCGTTGAGAGACCTGGTGGGCGACGGGGAAGGTGGCGGAGTGGTGCGTTTTCGGCGGACGCTCCTGGGGCCACGGTCGGGAAGCATCAATCCGAGCGACGCGGAATTGCAGCAGATGGTGGGCAGGGCCAACGCGCTGAGAGAGGCCGCGCGATGACGAGCGATGGCGGGCACCACGTGTGGAAGACCCCGGGTCAAGCCGGGGTGACGCAACGCCGCCGAGGGCGAGAAAGCCCCGCGGATTCTTGTGCGAATCTGCTGGACACCCCACTAACGCCGTTGCTCGGCAACGAGCCGGTACACCTCGGGGTAGAGCGACGGGTTGGCGGCGATGACGCCGTTGCGTAGCGTGTCGGCCTGGTTGAACGAGAACGGCCGGCCGTCCAGGTCCGTCACCTTGGCGCCGGCTTCTTCCGCCAGCAGCACCCCGGCGCACACGTCCCATTCGTTTTTCGGCCGCAGGCTTACGATCAGGTCGCCGCGGCCCCCGGCGAACTCGGCGAGCTTGTGCGCGATGCTGCCGGTGGGCCTGATCTTCAGGATCCCCTCGAACCCTGCGAAAAGGCCCCGGCGCGTCTCGCTCCGGCTGGCCACCATGGTGGCGCCCTCCAGCTCGGCGCGGCTGGACACGTGCACCGGCTTTCCGTTGGCGAACGTGCCGAAGCCGCGGCGGCAATGGGTCATGCACCCGGTTGCGGGGTTGTACGCCACCGCCACCGCCGGCGCCGTGCCCTGCACCAGCGCCACGGAAACGGCGAATTCGTCGACCCCGCGGATGAACTCCATGGTCCCGTCCAGCGGGTCGACGATCCACACCCACTCCTGCCGCAGCCGCTCCGGGCCGTCGGCCGACTCCTCCGACAGCCAGCCGGTCTCGGGAAAGGCCCCCAGCAAAGCGTCGTGCAGCACCTGGTTGGCCTCGATGTCCGCGGTGGTGACCGGGGAGCCGCCCCTCTTGTGGCCGATGTCGTAGTTGGAGGCGTAGTAGAAGAGGAGCTTGTCCCCGGCCCGTTCCGCCGCCTCCCGCGCCGTTGTCAGTGCGCGATTCAGGTCCATGCCGGTCATGCGTTACCCTCGCCCGCACCGGCAAGGCTGCGGCCGCCACGCGCTTGTCCCTCGCCTCGGCGTCCGGCGTGTTCCACTCGTCGCGCCATCCTGCTCACACCACCCGGATCACCCGCTTGCCCTGCATGATCGCGGGGTCGTGGTTGGGAAACGACAGGTCCGGGCGCGACGCGGTCCGGAGCGCGCGGTCCAGTGCCAGCACCGAGTCGGGCAGGTTGAAGTACCAGCCCACCGGGATGCACTCGCGCAGGTTCCGGTAGGTGTAGGCGATATCGCCGCACAGCACGGCCTTGCCGGCGGCCGTGTCCACGGCAACCATCTGGGAGCCGGGCGTGTGTCCGCCGGCCTTCAGCAACTCCACTCCGGGGGCGATCTCATGATCTCCGTCCACCAGGGTGACGCGGCCGTCGTCCACCAGCCGCTGCAGCGCCGGGCGCACCTTGGGACGCACCAGGTTGTTGAGGTAGTCAAAGCGCATCATCGGGCCGGTCCAGAATTCGTACTCGTCGTTCTGAATGACGAAGTTCGCCTTGGGGAAGAAGTCGAATCCGGTGAAGTGGTCCACGTGGAAGTGCGTTACGATGACGGTGCCCACATCCTCCGGGCGCATCCCCAACTCGCCAAGCAGTTGCGCGGGCTCGCGGAACTGGTTCCCCTGGGCCCACTCCGCGGTGACGTAGTCCGGATGATAAGCAGTGTCCACCACCACCGGGCCGTCCGGGGTCTCGATGCACCAGATGATGTAGGGCACCGGCTCGTCGCGCTCCGCGTCGCTACGGATGCACGGCATGATGCCCGAGCGGCGCCAGTTTTCCGCGATGCCCACGGTCATGGCATGGATCGCATGCTTCATAGGGAACCTCCCCGTTGGTACGGTCACCCTAACAGCCTCGCTGCCGGCCGTCCACAGCGGTCCCCCGCTTCCCTCGTTTCACTGTCCCACGGCCAGCGTGTATACTCGATCGATGGGTTCTGGTCAGACTAGGCGGAGGTGCGCGAGGAGGAGCTCGCGGTGAGCGCGGCGCCGGCGCCGGCGGAGTTGCGCGAGATGCTGGCCGAGGCTCGCGACATCGTGCGCCGGACACGGGAGCTCATCGCGGCCGCGCGGGAGCGCGGCTTCACGCACGGGACCAAGAGCGACGGCACCTTTGTGACGGACGTGGACTTCGCCGTGGAGGAGAAGGCCCGCGCCCTGCTGACGGCGCGCTTTCCCGGCCACCGCATTGTCGGCGAGGAATTGCCCGAAACCCGGGGCGGTTGCGCGCTCACCTGGGTCATCGATCCTATCGACGGCACCCGGAGCTTTCGCCACGGGGTGCCGCTCTACGGCACGCTGCTGGCGCTGCTGCACGGCGACGAGCCGATCCTCGGAATCATCGACCTGCCGGGCCTGGACCGCACCTATAGCGCCGGAAAGGGCCTGGGGGCGCGCTGCAACGGCCGCGCACTGGCGCTCGAGGACCTGGCGGACGGGGCCGACATGGACGGCGAGATCCTCGGCATCGGCGACCGCCAGCAGTTCGTCAACGCCGGCCGGGCCGGTGTGTTCGACGCGCTGATGCGGGCGCACCCCGCGGTGCGCACCTATACCGACTGCTTCGGCCACGCCCTCGCTCTCGAGGGCTCCGTGGGCGCCATGGTCGACTTCGACCTGCGCCTGTGGGATACCATGGCCAGCCAGGTTCTGATGGAGGAGGCAGGCGGTCGTTTCGTCTGCTTCCAGCGGGACGGCGTGGATTGGCGCGAACGCCGTTTCGACGTGATCCTGGGCAAGCCCAGGGTCGTGGAGTGGATACTCGATCGCGCCGGCGCCGAGCTTGGGGCTCCGGAGCCCCGGACTTGAGGAGGAAGGTTGGTGAGACGGTTTCCGTTAACTTTTCGGCATGCTGTGGCAGCTATTCTGGTGTGTCTGGGCGTTGTGGCGCTCGGTCCAACCGCGCAAGGAGGGGACAGACCCGTGGTAGTTTTTTCGACGACGATGGGCGACATTACCATTGAGCTCTTTTCCGAGGAAGCGCCGGTCACGGCGCAGAACTTCCTCGACTACGTCGATGCCGGGTACTTTGACGGCACGATCTTCCACCGGGTCATCCCGGGCTTCGTGATACAGGGCGGCGGCTTCACCGCGGACATGAACCAGAAACCGACCCGGGCCCCCATCAAGAACGAAGCGGACAACGGCGTCAAGAACGCCCGTGGCACCCTCTCCATGGCGCGCACCTCGGACATCAACAGCGCCACGTCCCAGTTCTTCATCAACCTGAAGGACAACGATTTCCTTGACCACGGCACCCGCGACTTCGGTTACGCGGTGTTCGGCCGCGTGGTAGAGGGAATGGACGTGGTCGACCGGATCGCCGGCGTCAAGACCGGCAACAAGGGACCCCACGGGGATGTCCCGATGGAACCCGTGGTCACCAGTACCGCCCGCCGCAAGCAGGCGGCGCAATAGGCCCGACGCTCCGCGCCGGGACCCTTCGGTTCCACACGCGCCATGAAGCGCGCCGCGAGCACCTTCTCCCTGCCGCCCGCGGCGCGTCGGCGCACTCCGATCCCCACGCACGACACCCTCGCTTGAACCTCGGCGACCCCTCTCCGCCGGCTCCTTCCCGTCCGTGACTTCGCCCTCGCCACCCGGCCGGCGGCTTGCGTACGCCGCCGGTGTTTCCGTATGGATATTGATGGATATTAGGGCAGATAAACTTGACTATAACTGGCAATTGTCCTAGTTTTGCGACACTTTTGTTATTGAATGGAAAAACGTCGCAAACTGTCTTGACTTGCTCAAGAACCGAGTGATGGTGCGCCTGCCCGCGGGGGCGCAATGCGGGATTCGTTTCCCGCGGGCCGACCTCGGCGGCGGCTACAACACCTGAAGGGATGCTTCAATGAAACGACGGATCTGGATGTTGACCCTGATGCTGGCATGCTTGGCGACGGTCTCCATGGCCTCGGTGCATGCCGCCACGTGGACCTTTGCCCCGGAGATCCGCCGCCTTGACGCAGCCGGCGCCGCGTTGCCCGAAGGCGAAGCCAAGGTAACGCGAGAGAGCTTGCGCGTGGGTCTGTACATGAACGTGACGACGGACGGCGTCGCACCAATCGACGACTCCGCCCTCGGGTTCGAAGGCCTCAGTGGGGCCATCCACTTCTCGAGTGACGACGCTGCGATCGCCGCAGCCATTGGCGGGATGATGGAGCACCTCAACAATGGCGACGGATGGACGACGAGCGGCCGGACGAACTTCGAGTTTAACCCCAGCTTCGACGCTGATGCAGGGCCGCCCAACCCCGGCTCCGGGACCGACGATTCCTGGCTCTTCCTTTGGCTCGACTTCGCCGGCACGGGCGACCGACGTGGTGCGTGGTGTGTTCCGTCCGGGGACGCCATGAGTTGTCGGATCTCCCTGGGCGTGCTCGAAGTGCCCCTGGGAGACCTGGCTGCCGACGCCGAAGGTACCCTCACCTTGAGTGTCGGCGGGATCTCTTCCGCGGCGGAGCCGATCTCGGTGGCTCCCATGCACAACCGCGCCACCGAGCGCGTCGCTGCCGGCAACTCCATCGCCTACACCATCTGCCCCGCGTCCGGCTGTCCCGTGGAGGTGACACCGGTGACCGCGACGTTCGCCACGGCGAGCCATGACGCGTCCGAGGGCGAGAGCATCCAGATAACCGTGAACCTCGACACGGAGCCGGGTCGAGAAGTCACGATCCCGATCCGGGCCGAGGGCGCGAGCGCGGACCTGTACCGACTGTCCGCCGAGTCCCTGACCTTCGGGCCGGAGCAGACCGGCCGGTCGTTGACGGTGACGGCCGCCGACGACGACGCGGACGCGAACCCCGAGTCCGTCGTCCTGACGTTGTCCTTCGGCGCGCTCCCGGACGGGGTAAGCGCGGGGGCTGACGGCACCGCCACGGTGACCCTCAACGACGACGACGATCCGCGGGTGACCGTCACCTTCGACCGGACCGACTACGCCGCCATGGAGGGAGGCGAGGCGTTCATGGTGACGGTGTCCCTGAGCGGCGCGCCGGAGCGCGAGTTGACCATCCCCATCACGGTGGAGGAGCGGGACGGAGCCTCGGCCGGGGACTACCTCGGCGTGCCGGCGTCGGTGACCTTCGGCCCGGACGAAATCGAGACGAGCTTCGCGGTCACCGCGGTGGAAGAGGACGACCGCGACCGCGGCGAGAGTCTGGTGCTAAGCTTCGGCGCGTTGCCGGAGGGAGTCACCGCGGGCGCCACGGCGAGCGCGACCGTGATGCTGCTCGACAACGACAGCGGCGAGGCCCTGGTGGTCATGCTGGGCACGCCGTCCGCCGCGTCGGTGGAAGAGGGCGGCGCGGTGTCGATTCCGGTGAGGGTGCATCCCGTGCCCGAAGCCGCGGTGCTGACCGTGGCCTACCGGCTCATTCCGGGCACGGCTTCGGCGGCGGACTACAGCGACGGCACCGGCGGCAGCGTCACTATCCGCGCGGGCCAGAGCTCGGGCACCATCCGGGTAACGGTGGCCGACGATAAGTTGGCGGAGCCGGACGAGACCTTCCGCGTGATGCTGATGGAAGTGGCGTCGAGCGACGACGCCAACGAGCCGGCGGAGTTGGGCCCGGAAGCCTCGCGCGCCGCCGACCTGACCATCACGGCGAGCGACCCGCTGATGGTGTCGCTGTCCGGGCCGGCACGGGTGAGCAAGGGCCGGACGGCCAACTACACCGTGAGCGTGGACGGCGGCGTCAGCACCGCGGACGTGACCGTCGCGCTGGCCGTGGGGATGGGTTCCACGGCGGACGCACGGGATTTCGACGACCTCCCCGAAGCCGTCACGGTGCCCGCGGGCCAAACCCGGGCGAGTTTCCAGGTCGACGTGCTCGACGACGGCAGTGGTGAAGGAGGACAGCTTCTGGTGGTGGAGATCGCCGGGGTGACGGGCGGCGGCGGTGAGGTTTCGGTCAACCCGGCGGCCCGTAGCGTGCGCACGACCATCGTCGAAGTGGACCTCGACGGGCGCGCCCGCGCCATGAAGTTCGGGCTGGCGGGCTTCGGGCGGGTGCTGGGGGACGACGTGGTGGACATGATCGGTGAGCGCGCGGAGGCGCGCGGTCGCGCCGGTTCCTTCGTGAACCTCGCCGGCCGTTCCGTCGATCCGGTGGACTCCGGCTACGGCGGCGAACCCGGCGTGATGGGCTGGGTCGGCGGCGCGGTGAAGTGGCTGGGCGTGGACTTCGACAACGCGACGGCACTGGCCCGTGACGTGCAGCGGGTGGCCACCTCCGAAGGTCACCGGGTCATCGAGCTGCCCGGCGAGCGGGAGCTGATGACCCGGAGCGCCTTCCAACTGGTTCTGAACCAGAACGACCGCGGCGCGTCCGGCAGGGGCGGCCAGTGGACGCTGTGGGGCCGGGGCGACATGGGCGGTTTCGACGGGCGCTTCGACGACGACTTCTCCATGGACGGCGAGGTGTTCGCGGCCCACCTGGGCGTCGACTACCGCTTGGCGCGCAGCCTGCTCGTGGGCGTGGCCGCGAGCAGCCGGCAAGGTACGGTGGAGTACGACGTTCTTGGTGTCGGGGCCGGCGACGTTGAAATGGACCTCAATAGCGTCCATCCCTATCTGAACTGGTCCCCCAGCCGGCTCCTCGACGTGTGGGGCACCATAGGCACGGGCCAGGGCGGGGCGTCGTTGGTCGACGACAGCGGCCCGGTCGAGACCGACCTCAAGATGTTCATGGCCGCGGCAGGAACGCGCGGCGAGCTGCTGTCCCTGCGTGGCGTCGACCTGGCCCTCAAGGCGGACGCCTTCCAGGTGCGCATCGATGCGGACGGCCGCGAGGACCTGCCGGAGACGGAGGCCGAGGCGTCACGGCTGCGGCTGGCCCTGGATGGCCGCACGAGCATGGCGCTGGGTGGCGGGGCGCGCCTGGCGGGCGGCGTCGAGGTCGGCGTGCGGGTGGACGACGGCGACGCCGAGACGGGGGTGGGCACCGAGCTGGGGGCGAGCGTGGGCTACACCCATCCCGGTGGGCTGAGCGTGGTGGCGCGGGGACGGTTTCTGCTCACCAACGGTGAGAACGAATTCGATCAGTGGGGGGCGAGCGTCGCGGTGACCCTCGATCCGGGCGCGGCCGGACGCGGCCTCCAGTTCAAGCTGGTGCCCACCTACGGCAAGGCGTCGAGCGGCATGGACGCGCTGTGGAACAACACCGGAGGGCCCGACGCGCTGCTGGGGAGCGACACGGAGAACGCCCTGTCGATGGCGGCGCGGGTCGGCTACGGCGTGGACCTGCCGGGTCTGCGCGGTGTGCTGACGCCGTTCGGCGAGATGGACCTGCATGCGGGAGACCCGCGCCGATTGCGTCTTGGCGCCGAGATCGGGCGCTGGCGGCTGGGCCGCTCGACGCTGGGCCTGGAACTCTATGGCGAGCGGAGGAGCCAGGCGGGCGGCGCGCGCCCGGTGGACCGCCGTGTCGTGATGAACGCCCGCTGGAACTTCTGAGGGGGTGACGTCGTGGCGTAACGGGAAGAAGCGGGGTCCGGGGGTCGATGCCCGTCGGCGGCGTTGCGGAGGGATAACTCGGTGGCAAGGGTAATTCGCGAAAGTGAGGGTCCGGAGGTCGCACGGGTGTGCGTGGCCGTGTTGCTGGCCTTGGCGGCGCTGCTGGTCTGGCCGGAGACCGGGTGGGCACAAAAGGAGAAGGTTGCCGGGCCGGTGGCGGCACCTCTCAACTCACCCGCGGAAGGCAGTGTGTTGATCAGCGGCAGCCCGAAGGTGGGCAATATCATGACGGCGAACGCATCCTCGGTGCGGGATCCTGACGGCATGAACCCACTCAACTACCAGTGGTACGCGGCTGCGAGTGAGGACGGCCCCGACGGGATAATCACGGGAGCGACCAGCCGGACTTACACCATATCGCAGGCGCAACTGGGCAAGCATCTGAGGGTGCAGGTGGCGTTTCTGGACAACGAGTTGAACTTCGAGGAGGTGTGGAGCGACCGAACGGTAGCCGTGCTCGCGCGCGGGGTGGCCAACCAGCGTCCCACAAGCCAGCACAACTTGAACATCCTCACGGCCGCGATGGCACAGACCTCGCGTAGCGACGTGCGGGTGGGGGACCACCTCTCCGTTGAGATTCTGACTGTCCACGATCCCGATGGCTTGGGTAATTTCGAGGCTGTGCGTGGCAGGGCGGACCACTATTCGTGGCTCGCGGACGACCTTCCCATCGCCGGAGCGCAGGGTACGAGCATTCAACTGACCGGTGCGCACGCCGGCAAGCGCATCAAGTCGCGATTCACCTTCACCGACAGCGATGGCGAACGAGAGTATGTCACGATCCCGGCAGGGAGTGGGCCGGTGCGGCACCGTGTCGCGGCCACCGGGGAGCCCGAGGTCACCGGGCACGCCCGCGTAGGCGATACCCTGACCGCGACGACGACGGGGATCGTCGAGCCGGACGGAATCGACGCGACGAGTCTCTCCTACGTGTGGTTGGCGGACGCAGCGGCGATTGCGGGTGCGACAAGCTCGACGTACACGCTCACGGCCAACGAACTGAACAAGCGCATCGGTGTGCGTGTGAGCTTCACCGATGGAGCGGGTGACAGCGAGGTGCTTGCGAGCCGGCAGGTTGGGCCGGTGCGCGCGGCGGGGACACAGAACCAACCGGCCACGGGAACGGTGACCGTCAGGGGGGCGTTGCGGCCGGCGGGTATACTGACCGCGGTGACGGATGGCGTGTCGGATGCCGACGGCCTGAGCCAGGTGCGGTTCAAGTTCCAGTGGCTGGCGGACAACACGGCGGTATCGGGAGCAACGGGCCGCACTCACACGCTGACGGAGTCGGATCTGGGAAAGCGCTTCAGCGTGCGGGTGAGCTTCGCGGACGACGGCGGCTCCGCCGAGACGATCACCAGCGCACCGACCGGACCGGTGATGCGGGGTTCGCCGCCCACCGGGCGGCCGGCGATCGGCGGTTTTGTCCAGGTGGGCCAGACGTTGAGGGCGATCACCGGGGAGATTGACGATCGCGACGGGCTGGACCGGATGACCTTCCTGTACCAGTGGCTAGCGGACGACGTGCCCATCGCGAACGCGATGAGTGCGACCTACACGCTGACGGCGGCGGAGCAGGGGAAGCGGATCACGCTGAGGGTAACGTTCACGGACGGGGCCGGCATAGTGGAAGCCCTGACGAGCGTGGCGAGGGGGCCCGTGCGTGAGGCGGGTGTGCAGAACCAGGCACCCACCGGGGTGCCGGCCATCTCGGGGACGGTCCGAGTGGGATATACGCTGAGGGCGGACACGACGGACATCGGGGACGCCGACGGATTCACCGATAGACAATTCTTGTATCAGTGGCTGGCGGACGGCTCGGTGCTGGAGGGGGAGACGGGCACGGCGTATCTGGTGAAGGCATCGGACGCGGGCCGTAGCCTGACGGTGCGGGTGGTTTTCACGGACGACCTGGGCACTGTGGAGACGCTGACGAGCGCGGCGACGGCGGCGGTACCCAACGACATGCCAAACGAGGGCGACGTTCGCATAAGCGGGGCGTTCCTGCTCTTCTTCCTGGATGGCGAATGGGGCTATGTGTGCGGCTATTCCGGCAGTCGATTCAGGCAGGAGGCAGAACTGGCGGCACAGGTCGCGTGTCGCCAGTTGGGGCGCGGGGGAGGGGGATACCGACCTCCAAATGCGGTTCCTCCTTCTGGCCTGGATCCGGCCATAGAGGAGCTGGACTGCTCGGGCACGGAGAACACCCTGTCCGAATGTTCGTATACGGCGTTGAATCGATGCGACGGCAGTGACGCCATCGGCGTCATCTGCACGGACGATACCGGGCCGGGACTCGACCGCTACGCAGTGATCACCGGCGACGTGCGGGTGGGCGAAGTCCTGACCGCTGATTTTACTGTCCCCGAGATCGACTATGGCTATGTGGTCCGCACTGACTACCAGTGGTTCGTGGACGATCTTGCGGTGGAGGGGGCGACGGCGCCGACTTACCCGATCAGGCGGAATGATCGGCACAAGGGGATCAGGGTTCGAGTCACGACCCACTTCAGGGACGGGTTTGACCCCAACCATCATGACTCGCTTACCACGGCGGCGGTGGCGGAGTCGGGCGTGGACTCGGTGGGATTTCCGGAGATCGATGGGCTGGCGGAGGTCGGCCGGACGTTGAAGGCGGACACGTCCGGGATATGGGATCCGGATGGCCCCACGGTGTTGGAGTTCGAGTATCAGTGGTTGGCGGATGGCACGGCGATATCGACGGCGACGGCGTCGACGTACACCGTGATGGCGGGAGACGTGGGGAAGAGCCTGACGGTGGAGGTCGAGTACACCGATGGCGCGCAGAACGAGATGACGCTGCGGAGCGCGGGGACGCCGGTGGTGGTGCCGGTGAGTCAGGAGCCGGTGGGCAGGCCGGAGATCGAGATCAGCCTTCTCGTGTACGTGGAGGGCAAGGATTACATCGAGGGCGGCAGATACGATGTCGTGGGCGAGACGTTGACGGTGGACACGACCAGGATATCGGATCCGGATGGGCCCGCGGTGTTGGAGTTCGAGTACCAGTGGCTGGCGGATGGAATCGCGATATCGACGGCAACGGTGTCCACCTATACGGTGCGGGAAGAAGACGCCGGAAAGTCGCTCGTGGTTGAAGTGAGCTACACGGACGCGAAGGGAAACCACACGACGCTGAGGTCGGCTGGGACGCTGCCGGTGGCGCCGTCGAATTTCCCCCCTTCGGGTAGTATCGAGATTCGAGGACGGGCGGAGGTCGGGCAGACGCTGACGGCGTATACGGGCGAGGTATTTGACAGGGATAGTCATACTGATTTCGGGTTTGCGTTGGACTTCACTTTCCAGTGGTTCGCGGCGGGGGAGGCGATATCGACGGCGACGGCATCGACGTACACGGTGATGTCCGGAGACGTGGGGAAGAGGCTGACGGTGGAGGGGCGATACACGGACGAGGAGGGGCATTCGAACACGGCGACAAGCAACGAAACGGCATTGGTGATCGAGGTAGAGAACCGGGCACCGGCGGGGTTACCTGTAATAGGGGGTACGGTGGCATTGGGGCAGAGGTTGACGGTGGACACGACGGGGATAACGGATGGGGACGGGCCGGAGGAGCTGGAATTCAGCTACCAGTGGTATTCGGGCGGGGTGGCGGTGTCGGGGCGGACGTTAGCGACGTACGT
>JAPOPM010000023.1 GCA_026712905.1 Deltaproteobacteria bacterium | reverse complement strand
GGTGAAGAGAACCTAAGCGGGGTCAATGGACAGGCGGATTTTCCGACCGTCCCCCCGGTCGAACTCTCCGGCATCAGCTGGACACGAAACCGGCAATTGACCCCGGCCCGGCGGGGCGCTACGGTGACTTTCTCCGAGGCTCCAAACTGACTTGAGGACATACGCGCGCTTGCGGGGACTGAGTATTGGTTGAATGGGGTTACATATCGATGACGGCTCAAATGAGCATGTTCCTAACATATTGATAAACAAGCCGAAAAAACGATTTCAATGCAGAAAAGACCCGCAGATTGTTATGCGAATTAACCGGATACCACACTAGCCTCCCGCCCATGAGACGGGACTCCCTGGAGCGGGTCAACCGCGCCGCGATCCGGTGCCGGAAGTGCCCGCGGCTGGTGGCTTGGCGCGCCGATGCCGCCGCCAATCCGCCGCGGCGCTACCACGGCCAGCCCTACTGGGGCAAGCCCCTGCCGGGTTTCGGCGACGCTGCGGCGCGGCTCCTCATCGTCGGGCTCGCGCCCGCGGCCCACGGCGGCAACCGCACCGGCCGCATGTTCACCGGCGACCGCAGCGGCGACTGGTTGTACAGCGCGCTGTTCGAACACGGTTTCGCCAGCCAGGCCGAATCGCTACACCGCGACGACGGCCTGACGCTCGCGGACTGCTACATCTCCGCCGCGGTGCGTTGCGCTCCTCCCGGCAACAAGCCCGCCCCGGACGAGTTTCACAACTGCCGCGACTACCTGGTACGGGAGCTCAGGCTGCTGCCGCGCCTGCGCGTGGTCGTCGCCCTCGGGAAGATCGCCTTCGACTCCTACCTGAGGGCGGCCGTTGAAGTGGGCTGGGCGCTGCCGCGGCCGCGCCCGCGTTTCGGCCATGGCAGCCGTCACGAGATCACCGACGGCCTGACCCTGTTGGGCTCCTACCATCCCAGCCAGCAGAACACCTTCAGCGGAAAGCTGACGGTGCCCATGTTCCACGGCGTTTTCCGGCAGGTTCGCGCGCTTCTTGACGAAGACGTGTGACATACAAGAACGCTGCTTGTTGCCGCATCGCCGTGGCGGTTTCTGTTGCCCATTTCCCGTGGGGTCAGTATGCTGGTAACCGTTATCAACAAGCTGGCGGTGAAGGGCGAGAAGGAGGACTCGGAATGTCTATTGTGCGTTTGATACATGTCAATGTCGACCCCGGTCAGGCCGCGGATGCGGAACGCATCTGGAAGGAGGATTGCGCACCGCGCATGACCGGGCAGCAAGGTTGCAACTCCGAGCAGTTGCTCAAGTGCATCGATAGTCCGGGGGAATATATTTCCTACTCGGAATGGGATACCCAGGCGGACATCGATCGCTACCGCAAAAGCGAGGATCACCAAGCCATCCAGTCGCACGCGCGCTCTCTCCAAGGCGCGCGCGCCGTGGTAAAGCGGTACGAGCCCATCGACTGAGTCGTACCTCGAACCGAACAGGCGAGGAGGTACGAGCATGACGCTCGACAGGCGTGTGCGTTGCCTTTGGAGAGCCGCTGTCGCGCTCTTGGCATTGCTCGCGGCCGGCGGTCTCGGCGCGACAACGCCGGCGGGGGTTGCGAACGCGGGTGAGATCGTCCGTTCCGGCGAGATTGCGCAGGGCCTCACCAAGGGTTTCCGGGTCACCTTGCCGGCGATCCAGTTCGAGTTCGACTCCGACCGCCTGACCGCCAGCGCGCAAACACAGTTGGCCGAGCTGGTGAAGGCGTTGGGCGCGGAATCTCTCCAGTCCCGTTCATTCTCCATCCAGGGGCACACCGACAACACCGGGAGCGAGGAGTACAACAGGAGCCTGTCGCTGCGCCGGGCGCGCGCCGTGAAGCGCCGTATCGTCGACGCCACCGGAATCGCCGCCGAGCGGTTGGTGGAGGTGGGTTTCGGGGAGAGCCTGCCCATCCGCGGAGTCCCGCCCGAGGACCCACGCAACCGCAGGGTCGAGATCGTGAACCTCGGCGTGGTCACGCCGCCGAGCGCCTCGGGGAAACGCGCCCTGTTGATCGGCGTGGATGCCTACCGGCACCTCACGGGTCTGCTCGGGGCGCCGGTGAACGACGCCCGGGAGATGCGGGCGTTTCTGATCCGCCAACTCGGGTACCACTACGAGGACGTCAGGCTGCTCCTGGACGCCGACGCCACGCGGAGCCGTATTCTGGGCGCGATCCAGGACTGGCTGGTGGACGGCACCAAGCCTGGTGACGAGGTCTTTCTCTACTTCAGCGGGCACGGATCCCAGCAGCGCGACTCCGGCGGCGACGAACCCGACGGGCGTGACGAGACGCTGGTGCCGGCGGACGCCGCCTTGGGCGGCCGTGGGGAACTCGCGGGCACGATCACGGACGACGAGATGGCGGCGCTGCTCGGCCGCCTCGCGGGACGTCGAGTGCACGTCGTGCTCGATTCCGGCCACGCGGGCGCGGCGGCCGGAAGCCCGGGCGAACCCATGTACGTAAAGTCTCCCCGACTCCCGGACGGAGCGTCGGACCGGGTCGCCGCGACCAAGAGCATCGGCCCTTCCGCGGGAGCGGGGGAGCGCGAGTCGTTTCTCGCCTCCATCCATCCGGGCGTGACGGTATGGGCCGCGTCGCGGGTGGGCCAGCCGGCGCTGGTGGCCCGGGAAGTATCGGCATGGCCCGGCGGCAGCGTCGACCGGGGCAGTGTCTTTACGCGGTTGTTCCTGAGGGGCGTCGACGGAGGCAAGGCCGACGCGGACATGGACGGCACGGTGACGGTGCGGGAGTTGCGCCGATACCTCGTGGACGCGGCCAACGCGTATTGCCAACGGCATGTCGCCGACTGTGCGGGAGGGCTGACGCCGCAGCTCTTCGCCTCGGCGGAGCGCCTCGACGAGCCGGTGTTCGCCTCGGCGAACGCCATGGGCTTGTCCGCCACCGCCAGCTTCGTCAGGGAACTGCTGGCGCGGCCCCGGTCCCATCGGCCGGAGCCCGAAGAAGCGCGGGCCGCCGGCGGGCGGGGGCGCGTCCGGATCGAGATCCGGCCCAGTCCCATGGTCCTCGTCGGCGACGAGATCGAAGTGGTCGTGGAGAGCGAGCGGGCCGGGACCCTGGTGCTGCTGGACGTGGATACGGCCGGACGCCTGTACCAGCTCTTCCCGAATCGCTTGAGCGTGCAGGCCGGCGTGCCGAAGAGAATCCGCGCGGGCGAGCGTGTGGCCCTGCCGGGCAGACAATCCGGGTTGCGCGTCCAGGCGATACCGCCCGTCGGCCGGGGCATGCTGATCGCCGTGGTCTCGGAGGACAGCGCCGCGCTTGAAGAGTTGTCTTCACGGCACAAGGACCTGTTGGTCATCTCCAGACCGGAGGCCTACGTGGTGGAGCTCTCCGAAGTGCTGGGCGTCAACGGCCCCGCCGGAGAGGCCGGCGCGGCGCTCCGCGACAACTGGACGGTGGGCCAACTCGAATACGAGATCGTCCCGCGGCGTCGTTGAGTTCAAGGCCACATCGATCCGTCGTGATGGCGCCCGCGAACTTCTCTCCCCGGCCGCGCCGGGCCCGGCTGCAAGCACTCCTTCCCTTGCTGTGCCTGTGGGCGTTCTGGCTCCTTTCGGGTTGCGCCGTCACCAAGCCTCCCCCGGCGGCTTTAAGCTTCCACCTGCCCGCGGGCCTTCCGGAAGGTGCGCTGGTGGTGCCGGGCACCACCCTGTCCATCGGTGACGTTACCGTCACGGACGGCGAGGGAATGGCGCGCCGCCTTGAAAACGCCGAGGATTTCCTGGTCGCCGTCCAAGGGGGGGACTACGACCGCGAAACCGGACAGGTCCGCCTCAGCGCGGACCGCCGGCGGGTTCCGGAGACCGGCTACGAGATCGCCGTCTCCCTGGCGGCCGCGCCGGAGATCCGCGCCGTCCGGCGTTACCGTCCCGACTTCGCGCGCATCGAAGGTCCGGAGCCGGGCGACGTGACGGAACTTCACGTCCGGCTTCTCTGGAAGCAGCGGGACGAGGAGCACGAGATCCCCGCGGGCACCGCGCTCATCCCGGGCGAACGGTACCGGCTCGACATCACCGCACGCGACCGCGCAGGGCGGAGCTTCGCCCCCGGCGACGCCGGCTTCCCCATCCCGCGCTCGCGGCTCACGTTCGGGCTGACCCATTTCGCCAGTGCCGGCGACGACTGGACGACGCTGGTCGCCGAGGTTCCGGACAGCGAAGAGCCGTTCGGCGCGGCCATCGAGTACGGCGGCGGTCCGTCGAGGGTTCTCCGTTTCGATAACGATCCGGCCATCTGGCGCGGGCCGGATCGCGATGACGTGGCGTCCATGGAGTTTGCCGGGCCGCTGGCCGGGGTCCGGACGATCATACCGGGCGAAAGCGCCAGACTTGACCTTGGGGTGAAGGATACCGCCGGAAGGACCTGGGTCCTGGGCCGTGAAGGCCGAGGGTCGCACCTCGACAACACGTACCCGCTGCCCCCGGCCCGGTTGGCCGTTCGGGTGGTGAACGGGGTCTACGAGCCCAAGACCCATGTGGTGCGCTTCGCCGCGCCCAGGGCGTTGATCGGCCGCTCGCTCATCGTCTCGGTGGACTACCGTGGTTCACCCAAGGCCTCCCCCCTGTCGATCCGGCAACGGTACGCGCCCGACTTCCTCAGCATCGTCCCGCTCATGAAGCAGGAGGTGCTCTCTTTCATGGGGACGCCGGGACGGGCCGGCAGCGCCGGACGGGACGGCCGCGACGGGGCGCGCGGGCGCGACAACGGGCGCACGTTCGGGCGCGCCGGCGACGGCAGGTCCGGCGGACGCGGCGGTTTCGGCCAGCACGGCACGCATGGCGGCTACGGTCCGGACCTCCGGGTGGTGGCCCGCGAGGTACGCACGCTCGATGCCACGGAACGTCTCGTGCTGTTCGAGGTGCGCGCCCCCGGCAAGCCGCCCGCATACTACACTCGCCGTCTGCACGGTGCGCCCGTCACCATCCTCAGCCGGGGCGGCGACGGCGGTGACGGTGGCGCTGGGGGTGACGGCGGTCGCGGTGGGACCGGGGGCAACGGCTACTTCTCCGGCGATGGCGGCGACGGCGGTGACGGTGGCGACGGCGGTAACGGGGGCAACGGCGGAGAGGGCGGGAACATCACGGTGATACTCGCTACCCGTGAACTCGAGACCGCGTTCGTGCTCGACTGCGCCGGCGGACGCGGCGGCACCGGTGGCCGTGACGGTGCGCCCGGAAGGCCGGGTGCGCCGGGGAACATCCCGGAGGTCGACGCCTACATCGCGAATGACCCCTCCGCGTACAGGCCCGAACTCGGCGCCGGCGGCTACGAGGGCAACGCGGGGCGGTTCGGACAGGACGGCAACGGCGGCCGTAGCGGCAAGTGCATGATCGTCCCCGTGTCCGAGGAGACCGAAGAGGCCGCCGCCGTCATGGTCGACCGCGCGCCACGGGACCTGCTGGAGGTGATCCTCCACTGACCCGCCGGACGGTTGGAACGATGTGGAGAGGGTGAGGGGTCGGGAACGCTACGGCGCGGCGGCGCACTCGCGTCGTCTTTCCCAGTACTCGGAGATGTGCCGGCCGTTGGGATAGTGCCTGTAGTACTCGTCCACGAGGGCGCAGTTTCCCCTGACCTTCAGCCAGAAGCGGCTGTCGGCGTCGTCGAAGACCAGCGGCCTGACGAAACCTTGGTCCCGCGTCCGCGCGTCGGGCGAAACAGGCGCCGCGGCCGTGGGTTCCGAAGCGTCCGGGACTCCGTTGGCGGACCCGACGCGAAAGGCGAAACGCCCCTCCAGCGAGCTTGCCCACCACGGCTGCTGGCGGTTCTCCGTCCGTTCCCGCACGGTCTTTCGCACCCGCTTGAGGACATCCTCCACCTGCAGGTCGGGAAGTTCCATGGCCTCGACAAACGCCTGGGTAAACGGCGAGTAGATCGAGTTCACCCCGCGCCCGTCATAGGCAACCTTGCCCGGCGCCGCGGCGTAGGCGATCAAGGTGCCGGTGGGGGCGTCGATCACCTGCAACCCGCCCCGACCGATGGGGTTCTTGTCCGTACCGACCTTGAAAGGATTGTTGCGGCAGGCATCCAGCACCACGAGGTTCAGCCGGTTCTGCGCGTCGTCCATCTGGTCCAGCACCCACCACGCGGGCACCGCCTTGATGGCGAGGTGGCTTTCCTGGGTGATGGGCGCATCCAGGGGGATCAGGTAGTTGACGCCGCGCGACTGAACTCCGTGTCCGGAGTAGTAGAACAGCCCCTGGGCGTGGGGTCCCGCCCCGCGCAGGCGCCGGCCGAAGTCGATGATGGCCGACTCCATCGCCTCCTTGGTCAGGTTGGTCCCGTCGATGACGTCGAAGCCGACTCTTCGGAGGGCCGCCGACATCAGGGTCGCGTCGTTCACGGGGCTGTCGAGGGCGGCAATGCGCATGTACGCGCTGTTGCCGATGACCAGGGCGACCCGTTGGGACGCGGCCACGGGCCCAGTCCAAAGCAGCGCGAATGCCACGATCAACGCGAGCTTGAAGGCTGAAATGTTCGGCGACGATACCATGGCCTTGAGGATACTCTCCTGAGGGCGTGGATAGCGCACAACCCCGGGAAACGCAAGCATTGGCGGGCTGTTTCGCGGGCTTGGGCAATCGTCGTCCGATTCGTGCTATGGTAGCCGCGAGGAGAATTTGCCGATGGCGCGTGAAGCTTCGCAGGATTACCGGGACACCGAGGCCGAGCTCCGCAAACACGTGGAGGGCGAGGTCCGGTTCGACGCGTACTCGCGGCTGCTCTACGCCACGGACGCGTCCATCTACCAGGTGGAGCCCGTGGGCGTTGTCGTGCCCCGTCACAAGGGGGACGTCCAGGCGGTCATCGAGGTGGCCAACAAGCACCGGGTGCCGGTGCTGGCGCGGGGCGGCGGCACCTCGCTGGCGGGCCAGACGGTGGGCCACGCCATCGTCATGGACTTCTCCAAGTACATGAACCAGGTGCTCGAGGTGAACCGGGAGGAACTGTGGTGCCGGGTCCAGCCCGGCGTCGTGCAGGATGCCCTCAACACGCACGTGGCGCCCATGGGCATGCTCTTCGGCCCCGACACCTCCACCTCCAACCGGGCCACCATCGGCGGCATGATCGGCAACAATTCCGCCGGCGCCCACTCCATCGTCTACGGCAAGACCCTGGACCACGTGCTGGAGCTGACCGTGCTGCTGGCGGACGGCAGCGAGGTGGTGCTGCGCGACGTGCCGGCTGACAGTCTCGCCCACCAGCAGTCCGGCAAGGGACTCGAGAACCGCATCTACCGCGAACTTCCACCGCTGGTGGATTCGGCCAGCGCGCTCATCGCCGAGCGCTATCCCAAGCTCATGCGCCGGGTCTCGGGCTACAATCTGGACGAGTTCACCAAGGACCAGCCGTTCAACCTCGCGCGCCTGATCGTGGGCTCCGAAGGGACCCTGGCGTGCGTGGTGGAAGCGAAGATGCGTCTGGTGCCGAAGCCCAGGTTCACCGCGCTGGACGTCCTGCATTTCCACGACCTCCAGGACGCCCTGGGCGTGTCGGAAGCGATCCTCGCCACCAACCCCTACGCCATGGAGCTTACCGACAAGCCCATACTCGACCTGGCGCGCAACAACATCGAGCAGTCCAAGCGCCTGGGGTTCGTGCAGGGCGACCCCGACGCCATCCTCATGGTGGAGTACGACGGCGACACCGCCGAGGAAGTGCGCGACAAGGTGGACCGGCTGGAGGCGCTGCGACAGCGCGAGGGCATGGGCTACGCCGCGTCGGTGGCGTACGAGCCGGGCGAGGTGAACCGGATCTGGGGCGTGCGCAAGGCGGGGCTCGGGCTGCTGCTGGGCGTCAAGGGCGAGAAGAAGCCCATCGCCTTCGTCGAGGACACGGCGGTGGACCCGGTGAAGCTGCCGGAGTTCATCAAGCGCTTCCGCGAGGTCCTCGGCGGCCACGGGGTGCGCGCCGGCTACTACGGCCACTGCTCGGTGGGGTGCATGCACATCCGCCCGTTCATCAACCTCAAGGAGGCGGGCGAGGTGGAGAAGATGACGGTGATCTCGCGCGAGATCTCCGACCTGGTGATGGAGTTCGGCGGCGCCATGTCCGGGGAGCACGGCGACGGTCTGGCGCGCAGCCACCTGAACGAGAAGCTCTTCGGTCCCGAGCTGTACCAGGAGTTCCGCAAGGTCAAGCGCCTGTTCGACCCGCACAACCTGCTGAACCCCGGCAAGATCGTGGACGCCCCGCCCATGACCGACTCGTTGCGCTACGGCACGTCCTACAAGACGTGGCAGCCCCAGACCATGCTGGATTTCAGCGACCAGGGGGGCTTCGTGGCCGCGGTGGAGATGTGCAACGGCACCGGAGCGTGCCGCAAGACCCTGGGGGGCACCATGTGCCCCTCGTACATGGCCACCCTGGAGGAGAAGCACTCCACCCGCGGGCGCGCCACCGCGTTCCGCGCCGTGCTGTCGGGCAAGGTGCCGCGCTCGGAGTTCACCGGCGAGGGGTTGCACGAGGTGCTGGACCTGTGCCTCGAATGCAAGGGGTGCAAGGCCGAATGCCCGTCCAACGTGGACATGGCCAAGCTCAAGTACGAGTTCCTGTACCATTACCAGCAAGTCCACGGCGTGTCCCTGCGCAGCCGCCTGTTCGGACGCATCGGTTCCCTGAGCCGCTGGGGCTCGCTGCTGGCGCCCGTGGCCAACCGGGTCAACGGCAACCCGGTGAGCCGCTGGTTGCTGGACCGGCTCCTGGGCATCGATCGCCGGCGCCCGCTGCCGAGCTTCGCGCGCCACAACTTCGAGGACTGGTGGAAGCGGCATGGCGCCGCGGGCAACGGCTCCCGCGGCTCGGTGATCCTGTTCCACGACACCTTCAACACCTACAACACGCCCGACGTGGCGGTGGCGGCCACGCGCCTGCTGGAGCATTGCGGCTACCGCGTCATGACCGTGCCGCGGCGCTGCTGCGGCCGGCCGATGATCTCCAAGGGCATGCTCCAGGAGGCCAAGGACAACGCCGCCTGGAACGTCGCCCGGCTGCTGCCCCACGTGGAGCAGGGGGTGCGCGTGGTGGGCCTGGAGCCGTCCTGCATCCTGACGCTGCGCGACGAATACCCCGACCTGCTGCGCAACGAGCCGGCGCGCCTGGTGGCGGGCCGGACGCTGCTCATCGAGGAGCTGCTCATGGGCGACGACGTCGCAAGTTCGTTGACCAACGGCGGCTCGCCGAGACCGCCGGTGCTGCTGCACGGCCATTGCCACCAGAAGGCCTTGGTGGGCATGGCGCCGACGGTGTCGGTGCTGCGCGACGCCGGGCACGAGGTGCGCGAGGTGGACTCCGGCTGCTGCGGCATGGCCGGTTCCTTCGGCTTCGAGAAGGAGCACTACGACGTGTCCGTCACCATCGCCAACCGCCGTCTGGTGCCCGCCGTGGAGACGACACCGGAGGACGCGCGGGTGGTGGCCTCGGGCATCTCCTGCCGGCAGCAGATCGAGCACCTCACCGGACGCCGGGCGCTTCATCCCGTCGAGGTGCTGTGGGAGGACGCCCGGGAAGCCGGGGCCTGAGGGGATCATGGGCAGGATCGCGGCGTTGCGCTGTCCGCAGTGCGGCTGGGAGGCGGTGACCGACGACACCTTCGCGTGCGGCGCGTGCGGCGCCGTGCTGGAGGCGCACATGGACCTCGGGCACCTGACCCGCTCCGACGTGCGCGTCATCCGCACCAGCGCCGACAAGAGCCTGTGGCGCTGGTTCGATTTCTTCCCGGTGAAGAACCGCGGCTCGGTGGTGTCCCTGGGAGAGGGCTACACCCCGCTCACCCGGTGCCGCGGGCTCGGCGCGCACCTGGGGCTGGAGCGCCTCTACGTCAAGAACGACACGCTGCTTCCGTCGGGCTCCCTCAAGGACCGCAGCAACAGCGTGGGCATCTCCCGCGCCGTGGAGCTGGGCTTCGGCACCGCCGCGGTTCCGTCCACCGGCAACGCCGCCGCCTCGGTGGCGGCCTATGCCGCGGCCGCGGGCCTGCGCAGCGTGGTGTTGGTGCCGGCGGGCACGGACGCGGCCAAGGTGATCCAGGCGCGCGCCTGCGGCGCCACCGTCGTGACGGTGGACGCGGACCTCGACGGCATGGGCGCGTTCTACCGGGCGGCGGTCAAGGAGTTCGGCTGGTACGACTGCCTGTCCACGAACCCGTACCGCAACGAGGGCAAGAAGTCCTACGCCTTCGAGCTCTTCGACCAGTTGGACGAGCACGTGCCTCACTGGGTCATTCACCCCACAGCCGGAGGCGCGGGGCTGGTGGCCATGTGGAAGGGCTATCAGGAATTGCACGGCCTCGGCTGGGTGCACCGCTTCCCCCGGTTGGTGGCGGCGCAGAGCGCGGCCGCCGCGCCCATCGTCGCCGCCCTCGAGAGCGCCAGCGCCACCGTGGAGCCCGTGAGCGCGGGGGCCACGGTGGCCGAGAGCATCCGGGTGGGCAACCCGCATGCGCTGGGACTGCGCGCGCTGCGCGCCGTGCGCGCCAGCGGCGGCACCGGCGTGGCGCTGTCGGACGAGGAGATCCTCGTGGCCCAGGGGCTGCTGGCGCGCATGGCCGGCATCTTCGCCGAGCCCGCCGCCGCCACGTCTCTGGCCGCGGCCATCCGCCTGCGCGGCGAGGGCGTCATCGGCGCCGACGACCTGGTGGTGTGCAACGTCACCGGCCACGGGTTGAAGCAGGTCGGCAGCGTCGCCATGTCCACCGACGCGTTGGAGCCGATCGGGCCTGATCTGGATGTGTTGAGGGAGAGGCTGAAGGCAACGGGAAACGAAGGACAGCCATGAAGTTCGGATACTACCTGCTCAACACCTACGTTCCCGAGCTGGACGGCGACTCGCGGGAGCTCTACGCGCGCTGGCTGGAACAGATCGATGCCGCCGAGAGCCTGGGCTTCGACAGCCTCTGGGTCACCGAGCATCACTTCCGGCTCTTCGGCGGCATGATGCCCAGCCCGCAGATGCTGCTGTCCGCCGCCTCCCAGCGCACCCAACGCCTCCGGCTCGGTTCAGCGGTGTCCCTCGTGCCCATGCACCACCCGCTTCAGATCGCCGAAGAGTACGCCATGCTCGACCTTCTCTGCGACGGACGGGTGCTCTTCGGTGCCGGCCGGGGCATGAGTCCCCACGAGTACGAGGTGTACGGGTACGACTGGAGCACGGCGCAGCCCCGGCTCGTGGAAGCCCTGGATGTCATCCGCATGGCCTGGACGGAGGAGACCGTGGAGTGGGACGGCGAGTTCTTCAGCTACCACGGCATGACCGTGCGCCCGCGCCCGCGCCAGCAGCCGCATCCGCCCATCTACGTGCCCGCCAACCGCGACCTGGACAACTTCCGCATGATCGGCAGCCACGGCTACCACCTCATGACCCTGCCGTGGATCGGCAGCAACGCCGAGCAGCGTCCGCGCATCGAGGTCTACCTCGAAAGCCTGCGGGACGCCGGGTACTCCGAGGAAGACCACGACGTCTTCGTCATGTACCCGATCTACGTCGGCGAGGACGACGGCCACGCCCGCGCCGAGGTGGAGGACGCCTGGCACCGCTGGCGCGAGTTCGCCCTCGACGAGGTGCGCCTTGACCCCGCGCGCGTGCCCATGCTGGACAAGATCTACGCGCGTCTGGCCTACGACGCCATGGTGCAGGACAACCGCGGCGTGTTCGGCGGCCCCGATACCTGCATCGAGCACCTCCGGTCCATCATCGACGTGGTGGGCCCCACCCACATCGGACTCTGCTTCCACTTCGGCGGCCTCAAGCAGGAGAAGGTCCTGGCATCCATGGAGCGCTTCAGCCGCCACGTGGCGCCGGCGTTCCAGGACACCGGACCCGCGTAGCTCGCGCGTCCCGGGACCGGAGGCCGAGGCTGAATCTCGGTCGAGACTACTTTTGCTTCCCGGGATACACCGCGGGGACGAAGGTCTGGTCCGTGATGGGCGGGCGGACATAGGCGCCGGCATCCGTGCGTTTAGGCAGCTTGATCGGTTCGGGCGTCCTATCCTCATAGGGGATCATGCTCAGCAGATGGCTGATGCAGTTGAGCCGCGCGTGTTTCTTCACGTCCGCTTCAACCACGTACCACGGTGCCTGCTTGATGTCGGTGTGGGCGAACATCTCGTCCTTGGCCCTCGAATAGTCGACCCAGCGCCGCCGTGATTCCAGGTCCATCGGGCTCAGCTTCCAGCGTTTGTGCTTGAGCTGGAGCCGGCTCCGGAAGCGCCGTTCCTGTTCCTCGTCGGAGATCGAGAACCAGTACTTGATCACGGTGATGCCGGAGCGGACCAGCATGCGCTCGAACTCCGGGCAGCTACGCAGGAACTCCTGGTATTCCTCGTGGGTGCAGAAGCCCATGACCCTCTCGACTCCGGCCCGGTTGTACCAACTCCGGTCGAACAGCACCATCTCCCCCGCGGCCGGCAGGTGAGGCACGTAGCGCTGAAAATACCATTGGGTCTTTTCGCGTTCGGTGGGCGCCGGCAACGCCACCACGCGGCAGATCCGCGGGCTCAGGTGCTGGGTGATGCGCTTGATGACGCCGCCCTTGCCCGCCGCGTCGCGACCCTCGAACAGCACCACCACCTTCAGCCCGTGCTGCTTGATCCATTCGAGCATGGTGACCAGCTCGATCTGGAGCCTGAGCAGCTCTTTCTCGTAACGCTTGTTGTCCATCTTCCCGGATGGAGCCGCAACCGCGCCGGCACTGTCACGAGCCGTTTTCTTCGACGTCTTCTCACGCTTGTTCGTTATGGCCATGCCTGCTCCCTTGGAACGCACATGAAATCGTCGCTCCGGTGACTCGTAACGCACAGAGACAAGCGAAGCGACGCGCGCTCGTCCAGCGTCTCGTCCTCTATCCGCCTCATCGTACTACCGTCCGCCCACGCCCCGCAGGCGATACTGCTGGTTCCTCGCTGTCGGCGACTCCGGGCGAGTCATTTCGACCAATCCGGCGTCGAGCGCCGGTCGAATGTAGTTTCTGCGAAGCGTCGGACGGTGCGACAGTCCGAGCGCTGCCAGGAGTTGAGTGGCAGATTTCGGGCCGCCCCGGAGTGCGGCGAGCAATCGGGTTACTTGGTCGCTTACCTGGTCGCTTACTTGGTCGGTGGCACCGAAACCGCGAACGGCTTCAAGAATGGCCTCCAGCATGAAAATGATGAACGGGGTGCTTTCGCCGTGGGCGGAACTGGTCCGGATTGCGTCGTAGTACTCGTTCTGTCGTGCATGTACCAGACTTTCAACCGGGACATGAGCGAACAGAGGCTTCCACCGCGTCAGGACCAAGGTCTGCCAGAGTCGACCCATCCTGCCGTTACCGTCCTCGAAGGGATGAATGAACTCGAACTCGTAGTGAAACACGGAGCTGGCAATGACCGGGTGCTCTTCGGTGCTGTCCAACCACGAAAGCAGGTTCGACATGAGGTGCGGCACGCGGTCAGCCGGAGGGCCGATGTGGTGTACTTCCGCGGGTCCCATTACGCCCACGCCGCCGCGCCGGTAGCGGCCCGGAGCGTCCAGCAACCCGGCCATCAGTACGCCGTGCGCGTTCAGCAGATCGGCCTCGCGGCCGGGGTTCCATCGCGGGAACTGTTCATAGGCCTTGATGGCGTTGCGGACTTCCTGAATTTCCCGAAGCGGCGCGATCACCGGTTTGCCTTCGAGGATGGTCGAGACCTGTTCTTCCGTGAGGGTGTTGCCTTCGATGGCCAGCGAACCGTGAATGGTGCGGATACGATTGGCGCGGCGCAGCAGAAGGTCCGCCCGAACCGCTGCGTCTTCCGCCCGCCCGATGGCTTCGCCGATCCGTTCGGCAAGGTCGAGAATGGTCGAGTTGAGGGCGTATGGGGGTGTCGTGATCGTCATACGCCCAAGAGGGTCCACGGTCATCCGCTTCCTTCCGTAGAAGAGACTGATTGCCCAATTTCAGCGAAACCGCGGTAAAGTGCAACGGATGCGGAAGACCGAGGCAATGCTGGGCTCCCTGCTCAGTCTCATGCCTTTGTGCTAGACTTGGCGAAATGCGTGTTTGGAAGCCCACGGGACGTTTGAAACCATGAACGCGGCCGACTTTCGTCAAGAGGCCGCCGAGGTGATCGCGCGGCACGCGGAGCTGGAATCGGACGCGGTGGCGCGCATGCTGACGGTGCCGCCCAGGCCGGACATGGGCGATTTCGCCTTCCCGTGCTTCACGCTGGCCAAGAAGCTGCGCAAGGCGCCGCCGCTCATCGCGCAGGAGCTCGCGGAGAAGGCGTCGGCGGACCTGGACCTCCTGTCCGGCGCCGACGCGGCGGGGGGCTACGTCAACCTGTCGGTGGACCGCACGCGTTTCGCCGAGGCGGTGCTGCGCGAGGCGGCAGCGGCGGGGGAGGCCTACGGCCGCTGCGAGGACGGCGCGGGCGAGACCGTCGCCATCGACTACTCGTCGCCCAACATCGCCAAGCCTTTCCACGTGGGACACCTGCGCTCCACCATCATCGGCGGGGCGCTGGTGCGCATCTTCGAGGCCCTGGGCCATGAGGTCGTGGGCATCAACCATGTGGGCGACTGGGGCACCCAGTTCGGCCGGCAGATCACCGGGCTCAAGCACTTCGGCAAGCCCGGCGACGAGAACGACCTGATGAGCCTCAACCGGCTCTACGTCAAGTTTCACGAAGTCGCCGACGGCGCGCCGGAGCTGGTGGAGGAGGCGCGCGAGTGGTTCCGCCGCCAGGAAGCCGGCGATCCGGAGGCGCTGGAGCTGTGGCGCCGCATTCGCGACACCAGCCTCGACTATTTCAAGCACATCTACGAGCGATTGGGCGTGCGCTTCGACTCCTACACCGGCGAGTCGTTCTTCAACGACAAGATGGACGCCGTCATCGAGGAGGCCCGCGCCAAGGGGCTGGCCACGGAGTCCGACGGCGCCCTCATCATCGACCTGTCGGGAGAGGGCATCGATACGCCCGCGCTCCTGGAAAAGGCCGACGGCACCACCCTGTACCTGACCCGGGATGTGGCGGCGGCGCGCTACCGCCACGACACCTACGGCTGCGACCGCATCGTCTACGTGGTGGCCAGCGGCCAGTCGCTCCATTTTCACCAGCTCTTCACGGTCCTGAAGCTCCTGGGACACCCTTGGTGGCAAGACTGTGTGCACGTGAACTTCGGCCTGGTGCAGGGCATGTCCACCCGCCAGGGCAACGTCATCTACCTGGAGGAACTGCTGGACGAGGCCCGGCAACGGGCGCTGACGTACATGCGCGAGCAGATCGAGAAGCGCCTGGAACTCGACGACGAGGAAACCGTGGCGGAAGCCGTGGGCATCGCCGCCATCTTCTTCGCCGACCTGTCCAAGCAGCGCATCAAGGACTACCGCTTCGACTGGGACCTGGCCATCTCCTTCGACGGCGACACCGGCCCGTATCTCATGAGCGCCCACGCGCGCATCGCCGGCATCCTGCGCAACTGCGGCCTCGAGCCCGACCCGGAGGCCGACGTGAGCCCGCTGGTGGAGCCCGAGGCGCACCGGTTGGTGAGCCTGGTGGCCCGTTACCCCGACGTGTTGCGGGAGGCGGGACGCCTCTACGAGCCTTCGGTCCTGTGCAACTACCTGTTGGAGCTGGCGCGCGGCCTGCACGGCAGTTACGCGGTGCTGCGCGTCAAGGGGGAGGAAACGGGCAAGGCGCAGGCGCGGCTGCTGCTTTTCACCGCGGTGAAGCAGGTGCTCCGGAGCGGCCTGACGATCCTCGGCATACGGCCACTGGAACGGATGTAGCCGGTGAAACTTCTGTTGACCAACGATGACGGCATCGACGCGCCGGGCCTGGAGGTGCTGGAGAGGGCGGTGCGCGAGTGGGCCGACCCGGTGGTGGTGGCACCGGCCGTGGGGAAGTCGGGCGTCGGCCACCAGGTGACCACGGACCGGCCCATTCCCGTGGAACAGCGCGACGCGCGTCACTACAGCGTGGAGGGGATGCCCGCGGATTGCGTCCGGATCGGGCTCACGGAGATCGTTCCGGATGCGGCATGGGTGCTGGCGGGGGTGAACCGGGGAGCGAACCTCGGGGCCGACGTCTACATCTCGGGCACGGTGGCCGCGGCGCGGGAGGCGGCGTTGCTGGGCTGCCGCGCGCTGGCAATTTCCCAGTACGTCGCCAAGGGCTTGGAACTGGACTGGGATGCGGTGTTCCGCAGGGCCGCGCTGCTGCTCCGGCGGCTGCTGACCACGGAGCTCTCCCAGGGCGAGTACTGGAACGCCAACATGCCGCATCTGCCCGAGGAAGCAGAGGTGGACGCCGTGGTCTGCCCCCTGGACACCCGGCCCCTGGGCGTGGCTTACCGCAGAGAGGACGGCGCGTTCATCTACCAGGCGGAGTATCGCAAGCGCCCGCGGCAGCCCGGCCGGGACGTGGACGTGTGCCTGGGCGGGCGCATCGCGGTCACGCGGCTGGTGCTGGACATCGCCGGCGCGGCGGTGAACCCCGACCCGAGCGCGTTGGAAGAGGCCGCCGGCCGGGTGCGAACGCTGTAGGAACTTCTGGGAGAACCATGGCTTACGTAGACGTGTTTCGGACGGTAGATGTCACCACCCTGGCCGTGGTCAAGTCCGTCCTCGACGGTGCCGGCATCACCTATGTGGTGCAGGGCGAATCGGCGCTAAGCCTGTTGCCGGTGGGGCCGCTGTGGGGCGGGTTCGGCTCCGCGGGCATGGCTGCCACCATCCAGGTGCCGGAAGAAGAAGCCGAGGACGCGCTGGAACTGCTGCAGGAAGTCACCGATCCGGACCCGGATACGGAATGACGACCGCCGCACCACCCGCTTTACCTGCCGAACGCATGGCCGCAACCGCTCCGCCGCATCCCTGAGGTGGTCCCACTTCCGCTCCGCCCCCTTCGAGAAGACCTCCTTCATCTCCTCCACCGCTCGCTGTTTCCAGATGCTCACCTGGTTCGGGTGGATCTCGTGCCGCGTGGCGATCTCCTGGATCGTCTTGTCCCCCCGCGGCGCCTCCAGGGCTGCCATCGCTTGAAGTCCCCGCTGAACCGTCGTCGTGTGCCATCGTGTATCCCTCCCTGAGTCGGTGGAATACACCTTGGCAACCTGTCCGATTTTCCGGGACCACCTCACTTTCCGGCAATATGTGTGCATGTGGAATATCATGTGCATGTGAAATAGGAATTTCTGTTTTGACTATTTCGCCTCATAAGGGATAATTGCTGTCAGTTCTGGGATGTGTCGAGAACGCCGGTGTTGGCCGTTCCCGCCTTGATGGGCGTTCGTTAGGGTTACGGAAGGAGCGGAAAATGAACTTGACGACCGGAGCCTGTTGCGGACGTGAGGGTGTTCGGATTCCGCGCGGCTACGTCACGGTGGCGGTGCTGGTGCTGGTGGCACTGACGGTGCTGCTGGTCCGGCCGGAGGCCGGGCGGGCGTCCGTCCTCCCGGACGAGCGAGGGAACGTGCGCGGTCCGGGCTCCGCTCAGGCGCTGACGCAGCCGGGATCGAGACAGCGTTTCAGCCCACGGACGGAACCGGTGACGCACGCCCCGGCCACGGGAAGGCCGGACTTCTCGGGTGTCCTTCGGGTGGGCGAGACGCTGAGGGCCGTTACCGGGGGGATCAACGATCGCGACGGGCTGGACCGGACGGCCTTCTCGTACCAGTGGCTGGCGGACGACGTGTCCATCGCGAACGCGACGAGTGCGACCTACACGCTGACGGCGGCGGAGCAGGGGAAACGGATCAAGCTCACGGTGAGCTTCACGGACAACGTGGGGGAGGCGGAATCGGTCACGAGCGTGGCCAGGGGGCCGGTAGTGGCGGCGAGTGTGCAGAACCAGGCCCCCACCGGGTTGCCGGTCATCTCCGGGACGGTGCAAGTGGGATACACGCTGACGGCGGGCACGTCGGGCATCGACGACGGCGACGGCCTCACCACCGGGCAGTTGAGCTATCAATGGCTGCGGGACGATGTGCCGTTGGTGGGGCAGACGGGCAGGTCGTACCTGGTGGAGACATCGGATGTGGGCCATAACCTGAGGGTGCGTGTGTATTTCACGGACGACAGGGGGACGGCGGAAACGCTGACGAGTGTGGCGACCGTGGCGGTCCCGGCGGATGTGCCGAGCAAGGGCGACGTTCGGTTGTTCGGCGACCGGGTGGTGACCGCCTACAACGGCAGTTACTGGGGGTCGGTGTGCGCCGTGGACCGCGACAGCGAGCTACGCAAGCGGATCGCGCAAGTAGCGTGTCGCCAGTTGGGACGCCGCGGCGGAGAATACCGTGAGATTATTGGTATTCCCCCCAATCCGGTCATGTTCGAAATCGACTGTCAAGGCACGGAAAGCCGCCTGGACGCCTGTACGCACAACTTCGACAGCGATACTTGCGACGGTAGCGACGCTTTCGGCGTTCGCTGTACGGACGACACCGGGCCTGGCGACAGTTTTGTCAAGATCAGGGGCGAGGTGCGAGTGGGTAGCGTGCTGACCGCGGACGTCGATGACGACTATACCGAAGACGTCGAGAGCGTCCAGTGGTTCGTGGACAGTGTGGCGGTCACAGGGGAGACGGCGTCGACGTACACGGTCAGGGCGGCGGATCTGCGTAAGCGGATCAAGGTCGACGCGAGGATCGTCTTTGGCAATACCAGACGCACGTATAGCTCGCCCGCGACCAACCCGGTACAGCCGGCATCGACGACGCTCCGCCTGAACCAGCCACCGGTGGGTGTGCC
Source organism: Deltaproteobacteria bacterium (assembly GCA_026712905.1). Classification (NCBI taxonomy): domain Bacteria; kingdom Pseudomonadati; phylum Myxococcota; class Myxococcia; species Deltaproteobacteria bacterium. The sequence goes on along the minus strand of JAPOPM010000023.1, from coordinate 2,784 downwards.
GCTGATCACCGGTGATGCGCGGGTGGCGCGGACGTTGACGGCGGACACCTCGGGGATATCGGATCCGGACGGGCCCGAGGAACTGGACTTCGGCTACCAGTGGTATTCGAATGGGGTGGCAGTGTCCGGGAGGACGGCATCCACGTACACGGTCAGGGCGGAGGACGAGGGGAGGCGCATCCTGGTCTGGGTAAACCACACGGACGCGCGCGGATTCGAGAACAGGCTGAGGAGCGCGGAGACACGGGCGGTGTTGCCGTCGAACCGCCTTCCCAGTGGCAGGCCGGAGGTCATGGGCAGTCCCAAGGTTGGCAATGTGTTGACCGCGGATACGTCGAAGATCTCGGATCCCGACGGGCCATCCACGTTGAGGTTCAGCTATCAATGGCTCGGAAACGATCAGCCCATCACAGGGGCGCTGAGCGCGACGTACACGCTGGCGACCGCGCAGTTGGGGCAGCGTATCAAGGTGCGGGTGAGTTTTACCGACGGTGCCGGCAACGCCGAGATGCTCACCAGCCCGGAGACCGTGACGGTGCTGGCGGCGAACACGGCCAACCAGCGACCCTCCGGCACGTTGACGATGTCTCTTTCCGGAAGCTGGACGGTGAACAGGGGCAGCTTGACGGTGGGGAACGTGGAGATATCGGACCCGGATGGCCCCGGTGATCTTGCGGCGGCGCTGCTGCTTCCGGGCAGCTACGAGTGGGTGGCTGACGATGAGGTGGCGGGGAGCGGGATGTCGTTTTCACTGACCCCCGACGTCGCGGGCAAGCGCATCATTCTGCGGGTTTCGTTTACCGACGGCGCGGGCATGGGCGAGACCTTTTCAAGCGAGCCGGGCGGCCCGGCCTATTGGCGGGTTGCCGCCACCGGGCGGCCCGGGATCGGCGGCGGTCCCTACCGTGTAGGGGAATCACTGACGGCGACGACGGCGGGGATCGTCGAGCCGGACGGCATCGACGAAACCAGTCTTGCCTACGAGTGGTTTGGGGACGGAACGGCGATCGCGAATGCCATCGGCTCGACGTACACGCTGACGGCGACCGAAGTGAACAAGCGCATCAAGGTGCGGGTGAGTTTCACCGATGGAGCGGGCGACAGCGAAGAGCTTACGAGCCTGGAGGTGGGGCCGGTGCTTGCGCAGGGGACGCAGGACCAACCGGCCACGGGCACGGTGACCGTCGAGGGGACGCCGCGGCTGGGCCGGACTCTGACGGCGGTGACGGATGGTGTGTCCGATGCCGACGGACTGAGCTCGGTGCGGTTCGAGTTCCAGTGGCTGGCGGACAACGTGGCGATATCGGGAGCGACGGGCCGCACGCACGGACTGACGGATCCGGAGCTGGGGAAGCGCATCAGCGTGCGGGTAACCTTTAACGACGACGGCGGTTTTCCCCAGACGATCACGAGCGCGCAGACGGCAGCGGTGCGGTCGGGGGCGGCGCCTACCGGCAGGCCGGAGATCAGCGGTGTCCTTCGGGTGGGCGAGACGCTGAGGGCCGTTACCGGGGGGATCAACGATCGCGACGGGCTGGACCGGACGGCCTTCGTGTACCAGTGGCTGGCGGACGACGTGTCCATCGCGAACGCGACGAGTGCGACCTACACGCTGACGGCGGCGGAGCAGGGGAAACGGATCAAGCTCACGGTGAGCTTCACGGACAACGTGGGGGAGGTGGAATCGGTAACGAGTGTGGCCAGGGGGCCGGTAGTGGCGGCGAGTGTGCAGAACCAGGCCCCCACCGGGTTGCCGGTGGTCTCCGGGACGGTGCGAGTGGGATACACGCTGACGGCGGACACGTCGGGCATCGGCGACGCGGACGGCCTCAACGATCCGCGGTTGTTCTACGAGTGGCTGCGGAACGACGCGCAGTTGGTGGGGCAGACGGGCAGGTCGTACCTGGTGGAGACATCCGATGTGGGCCATCGCCTGAAGGTGCGGGTGAATTTCACGGACGACAGGGGGACGGCGGAAACGCTGACGAGTGTGGCGACCGTGGCGGTCCCGGCGGATGTGCCGAGCAAGGGCGACGTTCGGTTGCTCGTCGACTGGGTGGTGACCGCCTACAACGGCAGCGAATGGGGGACGGTGTGCGCCGTGGACCGCGACAGCGAGCGACGCGAGCGGATCGCGCAAGTAGCGTGTCGCCAGTTGGGCCGCCGCGACGGAGAATACCGTCAGGTTAGTGGCACTATCCCCGTTCCGGTCATGTACGATATCGACTGTCAAGGCACGGAAACCCGCCTGGACGCCTGTACGCACAACTTCGACAGCGATAATTGCGACGGTTCCGACGCTATCGGCGTTCGCTGTACGGACGACACCGGGCCTGGCGACAGCCTTGTCAAGATCAGGGGCGAGGTGCGCGTGGGTGAGGTGCTGACCGCGGAGTACAGATTTACCGACATTGTTACCAGCGTCGGGTACGAGTGGTTCGTGGACAACGTGGTGGTGGAGGGGGAGACGGCGTCGACGTACACGGTCAGGGCGGCGAATCTGCGTAAGCGGATCAAGGTCAACGCGAGGGTCGCCCTTGGCAATCGCAGATACACGTATAGCTCGCCCGCGACCAACCCGGTACAGCCGGTATTGGTGACGGAGGTAGAGAACCGGGCACCGGCGGGAGTGCCTGTAATAATGGGTACGGTGGCATTGGGGCAGAGGTTGACGGTGGACACGACGGGGATAACGGATGGGGACGGGCCGGAGGAGCTGGAATTCAGCTACCAGTGGTATTCGGGCGGGGTGGCGGTGTCGGGGCGGACGTTAGCGACGTACGT
>JAPOPM010000022.1 GCA_026712905.1 Deltaproteobacteria bacterium | reverse complement strand
GTCCTCCACCTGGCGGGCGGAATAGAACTGCCTGGGCGCGGAGCACGAGATCACGCCGACCACGTCGTCGCGCCGGCGCGTGCCCTGGTAGTAGATGGACTTGACCGAGCCCAGGCTGTGCCCCACGAGCACGAAGCGGGCATAGCCCTCCTGCTTCATCCGGTCGATGGCGGCGTCGATGTCCAGCTCGCAGTCCTCGAAGTTCTCGTAGGTGGCGCCTCGGAAGGCCGTGAGGTCCCCGCCCCGGGCAATCCAGTCATGGCCGCGGCAGTTGATGGAGAAAGCATGGTGGCCGCGTCCGGCCAGGGCCTCGGCGAATACCCGCAGCGGGCCGGTATAGAAGCTCATGGCCACGCCGTGAATCATCACCAGCGCCAGGTCGGGGCGCGGTGATGCATCGGCGCGAAACAAGGCTCCGTGCAGCGTCTCCTGGTCCGCGGTCACGAATGAAAGCAACTCGGCTTTTCCCGCCATAAATCTCACCTCTCTGTTTTCCCCTGTCGCCCCGTCTCCCAGGTATCGGTCTTGGGATCATAGACTTCCAGGGTCGGCAGGTTGACGGCGCCAAACCCGCCCCCTACGTTCCCTCCACCGGCGTCGGTGCATACGCTTCCAGCCACTTCGCAATGGCATCGCCGTCGCGTTCGAGCCACAGCGCATTGGAGCGGATCCGCTCCAATGACTGGCGCACCGTGCGCGCGGCGGCGGGCGCGGGATGCGACTCGAAGAACTCTTCCACTTCCCGGGCCTTGTCCAGGGTGGTGAAGTCCTCGGTGGTGATGGATATGATGCGGGCGATGATGAACCCGCCCTGGCCGTAACGACGATCGAACTCGGCCCACTTGTCCCGCAGGAAATCCCAGGCCAGATCCCGTCCCAACGGGTTCATGGCCACGCCGGCCACGGCCAGCGGCGTATCCTGTCCGCGCACCTCGTCGGACAGCGAGAAGTCAAGCGTCCGCCGAAGCACGGCCGGGTCGGTGCTGCATCCCAACGCCCGCAGGCAACGGTTCTTCTCTTCGTGAAGCTCGGCTTCACGGTAGGTCTCCAGCACCGCCTCGTACCCTTCCACGCCTCGGCTCTCCACCACTTGGCCATACACCGCCGCCCGCAGGTCCGGCGCCACCGGCGTGGCATCCCGGATCGCCTCATCGAACCGGCGCAAGGCCTCGGCGTTGACCCCCGGGTCGCCGTAGCGCCCCAGGAGGCCGATCACCATGGGCCGCAACAGCTTTGTGAGATGGCTTTCGTCAGGCCGGGCATCCCATCCCAGAGCCCCGTAAATAGTCTGGTACAGGCTCCGGGCGAAAGCGCGGAACGACGGATGACAGGGCTCGCCGGACAACAGGATGTCGTAGGCCCGGAGATTCTCCGACAGGTCCGCCCACACCGTGTAATGCGTCTCGTTGCCGTAGGCCGGCGCCAACGCCAGTGGCCGAGCCGCGTCCAGATAACCCGCCCGGGCCAGGGCAAACGCGTCGTTCTCCAGGCCGAGCCGGTCCGTGGCCGACGCGAGCTCGCCGGTCTCCACCGCCAGGGCCAGCCGGTCCCACAGCTCGGCGCTGTAGGTACTGCGGTAGAAACCGGTCTGGTCCGGATTGACCTTCAACCACCCCCCGCTGCTTCCGTCGACGCCAATGCTCGCCCGCTCGTCTTCCACCACGCGGAACGTGTCCTCCCCCGCTCCCGTTCGTATGCCCAGGGGAACCGACCACCGGCTGGCGTCGTCCCGATCCGGCACGCCGCTCAGGAAGAACCGCGTCTGCCGCAGCTCCACCTCCCCCTGCTTCATGTCCACGGACAACAGCGGGTAGCCCGTCTGCTTGGTCCAGGTGTCCATGATCTGCTTCACCGGCTGCCCTGACTCCTCCGCCAGAGCCTGCCACAGGTCCTCGGTGGTGGCGTTGGCATACTGATGCCGCCCGAGGTAACGCCGCAGCCCCCGGCGGAACGGCTCCGCGCCCAGGTAGGCGGCCAGCATCCGGATCACCGAGGCGCCCTTGCTGTAGCTGATGCCGTCGAAAATCTCGCTGATCTGCTTGGGGTCCCGCACTTCCACCTCGATGGGGTGCGAGCTCTTGAGCCCGTCCAGGGACAGGGCGCGGCCGAAGTCGGAAAAAACGAACTGCGTCCACATGTCCCATTCCGGGAACAGGTGGTCCACCGCCATAAACTCGATCCACGAGGCGAATCCCTCGTTGAGCCACAGGTGCGTCCACCACTCCATGGTGACGAGGTTGCCGAACCACTGATGCGCCAGCTCGTGGGCCACGATGATGGCCACCCGCTGGCGCGTGCCCGCCGAGGACTCCGCGGGGTCCACGAGAATCGCGGTCTCCCGGTAGGTGACCGCGCCCCAGTTCTCCATTGCTCCGGCCGCGAAGTCCGGAATCGCCAGCAGGTCCATCTTGGGCAGCGGATAGGCGATGCCGAAGTAGTCGTCGAAGAACGAAAGGGTCCGGGCGGCCACGTCCAGCGCGAACCGTCCCTGCTCCCGCCGGCCCACCGGCGTGTATACCCGCACGGTGACGCCTTCCTCGGTCTCGGTCTCGACGTAATCGAACTCGCCCACGACGAAGGCCAGCAGATACGTGGACATCACCGGGGTATCGGCGAAACGCACGGTCTTGAGACCGTCGTCGCCGGTCTCCACTTCGCCAGACGGCATGTTGGAGACCGCCACCCGGTCCTCCGGCACCACCAGCGTCACCGCGAACACGGCCTTGCGCGCCGGCTCGTCCCAGCAGGGGAACGCACGCCGCGCGTCGGTGGCCTCGAACTGGGTCACGGCCATGGTGCGCTTCTCGCCCTCCACCTGGTAGACGGCGCGGTAGAACCCGTGCATCTTGTCGTTCAGTTGTCCGGTGAACTCGATGCTCAGCCGCGCCGGCCCCGGCTCCACGAGGTCGGCGAAGACGAACGCGACCGTCTCCTCCTCCTCGTCGGCCTCGATCCGCTCGGGCACGCACGACGCCCCGTTGCGCTCCAGCGCCACCGAGTGCAGCTCCAGCTCGGTGGCGTGCAGCACGATCCGGCGGGTGGCCGATCTCACGTCGACTTCGACCGTCTCGCTGCCGCCGAAGGTGAAGGTTTCAAGGTCGGGCCTGAGGGTTATGTCGTAACGTTCAGGGTCAACGTCGTCGGGCAGCAGCACCCGTTCCTGTTCAGCCATGCACAAACTCTCCTGTCTTTCCGGCGTCCATGCCTTTCCGTAGACCGCTCACACCGGCCAGCCGTGCTGCGACAGGTCGATCAGGTTGCCGTCGGGGTCCTGCACCCGGAATTCCGCCTCGCGATTGGGCGGTCTCTTCCTCACGTCGTCGGCCGCCCCCTTCCCGTCCGACACCGACTTCAAGGCCTGCACGTCCTCTACCTCGAAGCCGATGTGGTTGAGGCCGCTCTGGAGCGCACGCCCCTCCACCTGCTCCTCCGGGCCCTTGGGGATGATGGCCAGGTTCACGTGCCCGTCCGAGAGGTAAGTCGCGGTACCCACGCCCTTGACCACCTTGAGCCCGAACACGCTCGTGTAATACTCCACCAGCTTCTCCTTGTCGTCGGTGAGGATGGCGATGTGACGGATGCGTGCCATGTCGGTGTCCTCCCTGGTACTACTGTGTTGCCCGGTCGATCCGCGCACTAGAGGTGCTTCTGGAAGAACTCCCTGGTCCGTTTCCACGCCGCCTCGGACGCCGCCTTGTCGTAGTTGCGGCTGTCGGCATTGGCGAAGGCGTGTCCCGCGTTGGGATAGATGAAGACCATGTGATCGCCCTTGAGGGTCTTGAGCTTGGCCTGGAACTCGCGCACGTTGTCCACCTTGATGCCCCGGTCGGTCTCGCCGAAGTGCCCGAGGATGGTGGCGCGCATGCGGCTCAGGTCGTCCGCCGGGTTGAAGCGGCCGTAGTAGATCACCGACGCCTTGACCCCGAGGTCGTTCTTGGCCATCTGGTAGGACCAGCCGCCGCCGAAGCACCAGCCCACCGAGGCGATGCGCGCCGGGTCCACTTCCCCCGTGAGCCCGCTCAGGTAGCTCATGGCCTGCTTCAGGTTGGCAAAGGCCGCCTCCGTGTTCTTGCGCACGCCTCCGGCCAGCTTGCGCGCACCGTCCGGCGTCGTCGCCATCTCGCCGTCGTAGAGGTCCACCGCCAGGGCCACGTAGCCCAGCTCGGCGAACGCGCGCGCGTTCTCGCGGATGTTGTCGTTCAGCCCCCACCACTCGTGGATCAGGATCAGGCCGGGACGCGCCTTCTTGTCCGCGGGCTTGGCAAGATAGCCCTTGACCTTGGCGTTGCCCTTGTCGTAGGCCACTTCCGCGGTGGTGATCTTCATGGCCTGCGCATGGACGGCGGCGGCCGCGAAGAGTATCCCGAAAATGATGGATGCCGTGCAGATGAACGCTTTCTGAAGTTGCATGTCTCTTCTCCCTTGCAGCGGGCGGAGAACCCGAACCCACGTTTCGTGAAGCCAGTGTAACCCGAAGAGTTTCCCTTGTGTCCGGCCCGGCTGCCCTCAGATGCTTGCCGGCTCGCGTTTCCAGCCAATGCTTCCGTTCACGACGACGCCTTCCACCTGCGTCGCCGCGTCGAACGGCGGACCCGACAGAACCACCACGTCCGCGTCCTTGCCCGCCTCCAGGCTTCCCACCCGCTCGTCGATGCCCATGAGCCGCGCGGAATTGAGCGTCAGCGCCTTGAGCGCCTCGCCGGGGCTGACCCCGTGGTCCACCGCCGTCATGCCCTGCATCCGGTGATTCTGGATGGGGATCACCGGGTGATCGGTGGAGAAGGCCGTGAGCACGCCGCTTTCGATGAGCATGCGCGGCGAGTGCGGGCTGCGTCCCGACTGTTCCAGATTGCCGCGGGCCTTGAGCCACGGGCCGTGGACCACGCCGACTCCGGCCTCCGACAGTTCCGCGGCCACCTTGTACCCGTCGGTGCCGTGCTCGATGATCAGGTCGAGATCGAACTCCTGCGCGATGCGGATGGCCGTCATGATGTCGTCCGCCCGGTGCGCGTGTGCGCGCAGCGGGATCTGCTTGCGCACCACCGGGACCATGGCTTCCTGCCGGAGATCCCGCGAGCCGCCGCCGTTGGCGGCGTAGTGCTGCGCCCGCACCAGCCCCTCCCGCAGGATGGCGGCGATTCCCATGCGCGTCATGGGGCTCTTCTTGAGGCCGCCGTAGACCTGCTTGGGACGCTCCCCAAAGGCGATCTTCATGCCCACCGGGGCGCGCACCAGCATCTCCTCCAGCGTGCGACCCACCACCTTCACGGCGGCGGGCTGGCCGCAGATGACGTTGTAGCTGCCGGGCATCACGCCCACCGTGGTGACGCCGCCCCTGAGGGCGTCCTGGAACGCGATGTCCTCGGGGTTGATGGCGTCCAGCGCGCGCAGGTGCGGCACCACGGGGTCCCCCACCTCGTCCTCGTCGCTCTGGCTGGCCCCTACCCCGTCCTGGCACAGCCCCAGATGGGTGTGGGCGTCGATCATGCCCGGTATGAGGACCTTGCCGCGCACGTCCCAGACCTCGGCGCCCGCGGGCGTACGAACGTCGGCGCCGACAGCCTCGATGGTCCGACCTTCGATCAGCAGGGTGCCCTCGTCGATCACACCGTTGGACGCCGTCATGATGCGGGCGCCCACCAATGCCAGCCCCATGATCCCCTCCTGTCTCCGTGCGCGGGCGGCAGCCGCGGGGGACGCCTACCGGCCGCCGGCCTAAGACTCCGTCCGTTCGAACACGAGGCGGCCGTCCACGTAGGTCCGGTCCACCATGATGTCCCGTATCGCCGTCGGCGCCACGCCGAGAATGTCCTCCGAGAGCACCGCCAGATCCGCCCGCTTCCCTTCCTCCAGGGAACCCGTGCGGGTCTCGTCGAACGACGTGTAGGCGCAGTTATACGTGTAGACGCGAATCGCCTGCAGCACGCTCACGCCCTCGTCCGCGTTGAGCACTTCGCCGCCTTCCTCGGGTCCGAAGCGGTGGTTCACCAGGATGTCGATGCCCTGCAACGGGTTGTACATGCCCACGGGCCAGTCGGAACCGCCGGAGATGATCACGCCCCGGTCGGTCAGGGACTTGAACGGAAACGCGTAGCGGGCGCGCTCGCCCCACTGGCCGTGTATGCCCTCGCTGCCGATGCTCTCCAGGATCGGCGGCTGCGTGTTCCAGATGACCCCCAGCTCGGCCATGCGGTCCATGACCCGCGGGTTCCACAGGTAGGCGTGCTCCAGCCGGTGGCGCAGGTCGTGGGTGGCCACCTGCTCGCGGCCGTGGGCGATGGCCTCCAGCGACCGGTGGATGCCGTGGTCGCCGTGACAGATGAGCCCGGCCTGCCAGTCGCTGGACTGGCACTGCACCATGAAGTCGTTGATCACCTCCTGGGTGAGCCGGAAGCTGCCGAGCTTCTTCCCGGCGGGGTCGTTGCTGTAGGGTTCGAACAGGGCGGCGGTCTGGCCGATGACACCACCGTCGATACCCACCTGAAGCGCCCCCAGCTTGAGCCACTCGGTGCCGAAGTTGGTGGCGAACCCGGTCTCGAAGATTTTCCCGGCGGCGCCTTCGAGGTCCCAACCTTCGCCGTGCACGGGATAGGGGCCCATGACCACGCCCAGGCTCGGCGGCGCCTGGCGGTGCAACCGCTGCCACGCAACCGTGTCCATGCGGTTGCGGATGGCCGCCTCGAACGCCGTGGTGACGCCGTTCCGGTTCAACTCGCTCGCCATCCAGCCATATCCGTCCATCAGCTCGTTCACGTCCCACTTGGGGAGCGTCGGCATGATGAACACGGTGCGGGTGTTGTCCCACATGGGGCCCAGGGGGCGGTCCTGCTCGTCCCGCTCCATGGGGCCGCCCGGGGGGTCGGGGGTGTCGTCCTGGACTCCCATGCGCCGCAAACCCAGGGTGTTGAACGTCCACCCCATGGATTCGCGGTTGGAGATACCCACCGGGTTGTCGGGTGACACCGGATCGAGATCGAATCGGTTGGGGTTGCGCCGGTCGGTGAGGCGCGTCGCCTGGAAGCCCCGGCCGAGTATCCAGTCGCCCGGCTTGGCCTGCGCGGCCCGCTCCTTGATCCTCTCAACGATGTCGGCGATGGAGGGACAGGCGGCGTAGGTGCAGTCCACCCAGTGGCGCTGGGGGCCGTTGGTCATGTGGATGTGGTTGTCGATGAAGCCCGGGGTCACGGCCCGCCCCTTGAGGTCCACCACCTCCGTCTCGCGCCCCACGGTCAGCTCGACGTAGGCGCGCTCCCCCACCCGCAGGATGTTGTTGCCGCGAACCGCGAGCGCCTCGGCCACCTCGTCCCGGGAGTTGACTGTCACGATGGGGCCGCCGACAAACACGACGTCGGCGGTGGGTGTCGGTGTCGACACGTTGGAATCCGCCATGGAACACCTCCCTGGATGCGCGTGAGGAACCCGGCTCAAGCCTGATGGACAATAACCGCTGCCCGGTGGATGCGCAAGCCGCGGCGTTCTCCAAGGCCCCCTCGCCCTCCCCTCCCTTCACGCTCATCTCCGTATTGGAAAACAGTGCGATTACGCGGTCCGGAGACCTCATGGAGAGAATGCGAAGGTTGGACGCTCGGACAGTTTCCGTTCCCATTCGAGGCTGGAGCGGCACATGGTCGCGAGATCGTCGAACCGGGGGGACCATCCGAGCAACCGGCGCACCCTGTCCGTGTCGGCGACCAGCGCCGGCGGGTCTCCCCGGCGGGGGGCTCGCGTGACCACCGGGAAAGCGGAGCCGCTGGCGGACTTGACGCACTCGATGACTTCACGAACGCTGTAGCCGCGGCCGCAACCGCAATTGAGGACGGCGCTGTCACCGCCGGCCTGAAGGTATTGGAGCGCACGCAGGTGCGCATCGGCCACATCGTCCACGTGGATGTAGTCCCTGATGCAGGTCCCGTCCGGGGTGGGGTGGCCGTCCCCGAATATCGAAAGCTCCGGGCGCAGGCCAAGGGCCGCCTGACAGGCGGCCTTGACCAAGTGGGCGGGATGGGACGTTGCCTGCCCAAGCATGCCTCCCATATGCGCTCCGGCGACGTTGAAGCACCGCAGGGCCACGAACCGGAATTTCCCCCCGGACGCCGCCGCCAGATCCCGCAGCATCCGCTCCGCGGTCAGTTTCGTCCTGCCGTAGGGACTGATGGGGGCGAGAGGGCCGTCTTCGCCCACCGTGCGGTGGCGGGGAATCCCGTATACCGCCGCGCTGGATGAGAAGACGAACCGGTTGACGCCGTGTTCGATGCAGTGTTGCAGCAGGCGCCGTGACCCGAGGACATTGGTCCGGTAGTATTCGGCGGGTTCTGCGAACGATTCCGGCGCCACGGTGCGGGCGGCAAAATGAATGACCGCGTCGATGCCATACCGCCGGATCAGCGTCGGCACGCCGCCGCGGCGAAGAATGTCCATGCGATGAAAGGACGCTTCCCGGCTCACCGCCCGGCGGCAGCCGGACTGGAGGTTGTCCAGCACGAAGACCTCACAGCCGGACCGGACCAGATTGAGGACCGTATGCGAACCGATGTATCCGGCACCTCCGGTTACCAGTATCCTGCCGTTCATCACCCGCCGCTCTACCTGCGCCCGGAGACTTCGAACCCGAGGCCGAGCTCCGGCGGTATGGCGCCCTGGACGTGGCGTTGCGAAGTCGAAGGGCGCCGAAATGGTTTTCTCAACGACCTGCTGAAAGTCGGACCTCTGGATCATACAGGCTTTTCCCGGAGAGGTGAATAATTATCCGTGAGAGGTGAATATTTCTTATTGATGAATTCCATAACGCCGCTGCCGGCGGGGTCCGGTCCGTCAGAGCCGCCCGGCCCGGCCGGGGTCTTTCCCCCGCACCCTGTCCCGGCGGCGCGGTATCCTGGCGACGCACAAAAGGCATAGCTTGAGATCGAGGCAGGGATTCATCCGGGCGATGTAGAGATTGTCGTAGCGCAGCTTGCGCCGGGGCTCCGAGTCGTAAGCCCCCGCCAACTGGGCCAGACCCGCCACGCCCGGCCGGACCCGCAGCCGGCCGGCGAAGCCGGGGACCTCGCGCTCGATGCGTTCGGCGAGTTCCGGTCGCTCGGGGCGCGGACCCACGAGGCTCATTTCGCCCCTGAGGACGTTGACCGCCTGGGGCAGTTCGTCGAGATGGAACCGGCGCAGCACGCTGCCGGTGCGGGTCATGCGCCGGTCGCGCTCCGACGCCAGCACCGGGCCGGTGCCGTCCTCGGCGCCCTCCACCATGGTGCGGAACTTGAGGATCGAGAAAACCTCGCCTCCGCGGCCCAGGCGAGGCTGGCGGTAGAACACCCGGCCGCCGTCCTCGAGCCGGATCGCGAGCGCGATGGCCGCCCACAGAAGCAGCCACAGCGGCCCCAACGACAACAGGAGGAAACCGACGAGGGCGAGATCGAACGGGCGCTTGTAACGTTCCCGCGCCGCGAGGTCCGATGGCGTGCCGCCGGCCGGCGCCGGTGCGGTCCTGTCCCGCTTCGCCGCCGTCGACCCGGTGGTTTCGGCTCCCCTGCTCATGGTCATGGCCCTCCCGGTGACGACGGCGGGCGGCTTTCCGGGTCCTGGATGCCGCCCGCGGCCGTGGCGGTTGTCGCCGGGCCGGCAAGACGGTGGCGGTGCTGCTGCGCGCGGCCGGCGCGCGCAGCCTGTTGCAGAGGCTCAAGGACGACCCCCGGGTGATGGATTTCTTCTTCCGTCCCGCGCGCGGGGCCGACCGTATCCGGCTGGGCGCGGACAGCGAGGCCTTCCTCGAGCGGCGCTACCGGGACTGCCTCGCCGCCGTGGCGGCGGCAGGCGTGCCCGTGGCAAGAGGCATCTGGTTCCACCGGGCGACCGCGCCGCGCTGACTCTTCCCGGCACCGGCTCCTATTCATCGGCATGACCCGCCGTCGATGATTGCCTTCGGCCCCGGCCTGCCGGACCCGGGCGGGACTGCCGCGTCGTGCCGCGCCCCCTCCACCCCAACCATGCGCACCAGAACCCCGCGCCCCAAAAGAGGTGCATGGTCGCCAGCACCGGCGGCAGCAGCAGGGCCGCCCGGTCCCGGCCGCGCAGGCCCGAAACCGCCGCGCCGGCGGCGAGCGCCGAGAGGTAGCCGAGGGCGGGGATCGCGGCGAGCGGCGACCCGGTGGCGGCGCCCGCGATGCCCGATGCGGCCAGCGCCAGGACCAGCGCCGGTGCGGCCAGGTGCCGCCAGCGCAGCGACGCCGGGTGGCGGCGCAGCACGACGCACTTCCACCATCCCCAGTCGAAGTACTGCCTCGCCAGCGCCCCGAACCTGCCGCGGGGACGGTACTCGGCCGCCAGCGCCGGCGTGAACCACACCGTGCCGCCGTCCGCCCTGATCCGCCAGTTGAGCTCGTAGTCCTGGTTGCGCGGCAGCGTCTCGTCGAAGCCCCCGGCCGCTTCCAGCGTTTCGCGCCGAAAGACGCCGAGCCAGACGGTGTCCACAGGCCCTTCCGGCCCGCCGATCCGGTAGCGCGCGTCACCAGCGCCGAGCGGCGCCGTCATCGCCATGGCCGCGGCCCGGGTGAAAGTCGAGGTCCCCACGGGCCGCTGCATTCCGCCCACGACGGCCGCCTTGGTGCGCTCCAGCGTCCCGACGGCCACCCGCACATAATCGCGCGGCAACCGGGTGCTTGCGTCGCAACGAACGAGGATGTCGTGGGAGGCCGCTGCGACGGCGCGGTTGAGCCCCTCGGGCGTGCCGCGGGACGGGTTGGCCACGATCCGCACCCGCGGAAATCGCGCCCGCAACGCCTCGGCCGTTACGGGATCGTCGGAGCCGTCGGCGACAACGACCTCGACCACCCCTTCGTAGTCCTGCGCCAGCGCCGAGGCGACGGCGGTGGGGAGGTGCTCGGCGGCGTTCCTCGCGGGCACCACGACGGAGACGGGCGGCGGCCGCGTCACGGCTTGCCTCGCCCGCCCGGCATCCCGCGCACCAGTGGAGCCTGGAACGGGGCGACCGCACCCGAACGGTCGTACCGGTACCGCGCCCTGAGCGCGTCTTCCCGGCCGGTTTTGGCAACGGCCGTGTACGTCGCCGCAAGGGAGTGCAGGAGACGGCGGTTCCGGGGCTCCGCCGAGAGTGCCTCGCGCTGTTCGGCCTCCGCCCGGGTAAGCAATCGGAAGCCCTTGGCGGGATCCGGTCCGTGCATGATGTCCCAGTTCGGCGCGATGTTCGTGTACAGCAAGATGCGCGGCGGAGTGGCGAGCTGCCCGGACCGGGCAAGAGAGCCGAGGACGACAAGCGCGGCCGCAAGGCCCACCGTGAAGGCGTGCAGCACCTCCGGCATCCTGACCAGCGGCGTCAGCAGGACAAGCGCCAAGCAGGCCCGGACTGACAGGACGAAGCCTCGCTCCAGCCAAATCTCCAAGGGTGCCTCAAATCCTCCGCATATTATTATGCGCATTAACCAGACACCACACTAGCGCCGAGTGGGGTCGAAGAAGTCGCGCAGGCCGTCACCCAGGATATTGAACCCCAGGATGAGGAGCGTGATGGCCATTCCGGGGAAGAAGGCGGCCCAGGGGGCGCGCTCGACGTAGCCGTAGGCGCCGGTCAGCATGGCGCCCCAGGAGGGGGCCGGCGGCGGGTGGCCCACGCCCAGGAAGCTCAGGGACGATTCCGCCAGGATGGCGTAGGAGAAGGACAGGGCGAACTGCACCAGCAGCGGCGCCACCACGTTGGGGGCGATGTGGCTGCGGATGATGCGCGGGTGGGAGCCACCCAGTACTTGGGCCGCCTCCACGAACGGCTGCGCCTTGATCGCCATGGTGGCCCCGCGCGCGACGCGCGCGAAGTGCGGCGCCTGCACCACGCAGAGAGCAATGATGACCGGCACGGCCGGCCCCAACCCGCCGCCGGTGAGGAACGCCGCCACCGCGATGGCCAGCAGGATCGTCGGGAACGCGAAGACGAGGTCGATGAGCATCGTCACGCCACGGTCCAGCAAGCCGCCGAAGTAGCCGCCGAGCACGCCGATCAACATGCCCACGACCGCGGCCCCGGTGGCCGACAGGACCCCCACGACGAAGGCGATCCGGGCGCCGTAGATCACCCGGCTGAGGACGTCGCGTCCGAACTCGTCGGTGCCGAACCAGTGGGCGGCGTCCGGCCCGGAGAGCCGCGACCCGGCGGACATGTCCAGCGGATCGTAGGGTGCCAGAACGTCCGCCAGCAGCGCCGTCAGCAGGTAGGCCAGAATGACCGCCGCTCCCACCAGGGCGGGCTTGTGGCGCGCGAACCGGCGCCAGGCCCGCCCCGGGCCTTCCCGGCGGGGCGCGACCGGCTGCCGTGTATCGGTGGTGTTGATGGATTCCGCCACGGGGTCCGTCACCGAGATAAAGGGCTAATCGTACCGCACCCGCGGGTCGAGCAGCCCGTAGCCGAGGTCGGCCAACGTGTTGATCATCACGTAGCTGCCGGCGATGACGATCATGGTGGCCTGCAGCACCGGGTAGTCGCGACTCAACACGGCTTCCACGGCGTACTGGCCGATGCCCGGAATGGCGAATATCTGCTCGATGATGAGCGAGCCGCCGAGCAGCTTGCCGGTCTCGGTGCCGATCAGCGTGAGCACCGGGATGAACGCGTTCTTCAGCGCGTGCCTGGAGTACACGCGGCGCTCGCGTACACCCTTGGCCCGGGCCGTGCGGATGTAGTCGTGGGCGAGCACGTCCAGCATGGCCGAACGGGCCATGCGCATCACCGCCGCCGCCATGGTGGTGCCCAGGGCAAGGGACGGCAGTATCAGCGAGAGCGTGCTCTCGACGGGGTCTTCGAAAAACGGGATGTAGCCGACGGAAGGAAGGATGTTCAGGTAAACGGCGAACACCAGCACCAGCAAGGTGGCCAGCCAGAAGTGCGGCATGGCCAGCCCGAGGATTCCGGTAGTGGTGACGATGCCGTCGATCTTGCCGTTGGGGTAGCGCGAGGCGATGACGCCCAGGGTCACGCCGAAGAGGACGCTCCACGTTCCCGCCATGAAGGACAGGTGCAGCGTCACCGGGAGCCGTGCGAAGATCTCGTCCGCTATGGGGTAGCCGGAGACGATGGAACGGCCGAAATCGAGCTGCAGCACGCGCCCGATCCATTCCAGGTACTGGACCACGATGGGACGGTCCAGACCCCACAGAGCGCGGATCTCTTCAATGCGCCCGGAGCTCATGTACAGGCCGTAGATGAAGTCCACGGCATCGCCCGGCACCAGGCGGATCATGTAGAACACCACCAGCGAGATGCCGAACTGCACCAGCACCAGGGAAACCAGCTTCTGCGCGATGTATCGACTCACCGGAAACCCGTCAGGTCAACGCGGCAGCCGCGTGGGAACCCGCCTCACCCCCTACGGACCGTCATTCCCGCGGAAGCGGGAATCCGCCCCTGGATTCCCGCTTCCGCGGGAATGACGACTCGGGGCGGTGGTGCCGAGACGCCGAACGGCTGATCCCCGACGACCGGTTGCGCCGGGAATCAGCCGCCGGCCTGACCGGCTCGCCTACTTGTCCAGCCATACCTCGCGGAGCGAGTACTGGCTGGCGTTCGGAAAGGCGGTGTAACCCTTGACGTAGTCGCGCATGGCCTGGAAACGGTCGAAGGCCACCAGGAACACCCAGGGCTGCTGTTCGGCCAGCCGCTTCATGGCGGCCCGGTAGGCTTTCTTGCGGTCCGGGATGGAGGTGGCGACCACTCCCTTGGCCAACAGCTTGTCGAACTCGGGATCGCAGAACCGGCTGTTGTTGTAGCTGCCCTTGCAGCGGAACAACGGCGACAGGGCGCCATCCGGATCGACGAAGTCCGAGCCCCACCAGCGGATCGGATACATCTGGAAGTTGCCGGAGCGCCAGTCGCGCTGCGCGGTGGCGCTGTCGGACGCCTTGATCTCCACGCGGATGCCGACCTTCTTGAGCTCCGACTGCACCACCGCGGCGAAGGCCGCGTGATACGAGGTCGTGCCGATGCGCAGCACGATGTCCACGCCGTTGGGGTAGCCGGCCTCGGCCAAGAGCTTCTTCGCCTTGTCGCGGTCCAGGCTGTAGTATTTGTCGTCATTTCCCGCCCAGTACGGCGGAATGAGCGGCGGCCCCCAAAGCGGCTGCGCGAAGCCGTCGAATCCCTTCTCCACCATCTCCTTGCGGTCGATGGCGTAGGCCATGGCTTGGCGCACGCGCACGTCGTCCAACGGTTTCTTGCTCACGTTGAGCGAAATGTTGACGAAGCTGATGTTGGGTCCGCCGGTGACGTTGATCCTGCGGTCGCGCTTGAGGGCGTTGACGTCCTTGGGCGGCAGCGGCTCGATGTAGTCCACCTGCCCCGCCCGCAGCGCGTTGGTGCGCGCGGTCTGGTCCTTGAGCGGAATGAAGTGCATCTCGTCCAGCAACGGCACCGACTTGTCGTAGTAGTTGGGGTTCTTGACCAGCACCAGCCGCTGGCCCTTGATGTGCTCCTTGAACATGTAGGGCCCGGTCCCCATCATCCCGTCCTTCAGGCCCACCGGCATGGGCTTCACGGCCTCCTCGGCCACCATGGCCATGGCGGGCAGCGACAGGTTCGTCACGATGGCGGCGTCGGGCCGCTTCAGCTTCAGAACCAGCTTGTACTTGGACGGCGTCTCGATGGAGTCGATGGACGCGATGGTGCTCGCGTAACCCGCCGGTACGTTCGGGTCGAGAATCCGCTGCAGCGAGTACTTGGCGTCCGCCGAGGTGAACTCGCGTCCATTGTGGAACTTCACCCCCTCACGCAGCGTGAACTCCAGTTGGGTGGGCGACTTGAACTCCCATTTCGTCGCCAGGTCCGGCCTGGGCTGAATATCGGTGCCGGCGCGTACCAGCCCCGAGTACACGTTCTGCATGATGTTGATGTCCCAGCCCACGCGCGTGGTGTGCGGATCGAGATCGTTCACGTCACGCTCGCCCCCGAGGCGCAGGATGCCGCCGGATTTCTGCGCGGAGGCCTGCATCGCGAAGACGCAGAAAATGACAAACACCGCCGCGATGGCGAGTCCCAAGGACCACCGCCTCGGCGGGGAACCAGACCCGCCCGATCGTCTCATCAGGTTCGTCCATCTCATCGTGATTTCCTCCTCGGCGGCGTCTCCAGGACCACACGTGCGCACAGATGAAACACCGCCCGTTGCGTCGGTGCCACGAGTGGGCACCGTCCCGAACAGACCGTCACAGTCTTCCAAGCCCTGCTCCGGCCGCGATACTCGCACAGGATTTCTCGGAGTGTCAAGGTTGCACGGGGCAGGCCAATGATTGTATGGGCGGGTTGTCTCGTGCGTTTTCCATGGGGATGAGACACCACACTGGCCGCAACCGCCTGTCGGGAGGAGGACGCTCATGGCAAGCAACGCATCGCGCGACGCGGATCTGGCGTTCGTCAACGGACGCGTCATTACGATGAACCAGCGGGACGATGTGGCCGAGGCCGTAGCGGTGGTGGACAACCGCATCGTCCGTGTGGGCTCCAACGAATCCGTGGAGGGACTCGTCGGCAACGGCACCCGCGTGGTGAACCTGGCGGGGCGCGCGTTGACTCCCGGGTTCGTGGAAAACCACATGCACATCATCAACGCGGTGGAGGATCGCAAGTGGATCAACTGCGGCCCGGAGGTCGCCTCGTCCATCGACGACGTCGCCGCGGCCGTGAAGCAGCGCGTGGACCAGACCCCCGCCGGCGAGCTGATCGTGGGCTGGGGCTTCGACCACCACCGGCTGCGTGAGCGGCGCTACCCCACGCGCCGGGACCTGGACCCGGTGTCCCCCAACCACCCGGTGCTGCTGCGTCAGCGCGAGTCCATGAGCTGGACCGCCAACACCGCCGCGCTGCGCCGCATGGGCATCGAGGACGACACCCCGGACCCTCCCGGCGGCCCGATGCTCCGGGACGAGCAGGGCGCGCCCCTGGGGCCCATGTGGGACAATTGCCGCGTGGTCTACATCTCCCCCGCCATTACGCCGCCGACGCTGGAAGAGCTGGCGGAGGGCTATGGCTGGGCGTGCCAATACCTGAATGCCCTCGGGGTCACCAGCGTGGACGAGGCCTCCATCCGCAACGAGCAGGAGACCCACGCGTGGCAGCTCCTGCGCGCCCGCGGCGGCCTCACGGCGCGCGTCTACCTCAACATCTATCCGGTCTACGGCACCCGGTGGGACGTGGAGACCGCGGCCTACGGGATCTTCCGCTCGGGCATGCGCACCGGCTTCGGCGACGACTGGCTCCGCCTGGGGCCGGCGGTCATCGGCATCGACGGCGGCGTGCAGGGACAGACCGCGGCGCTCTTCGAACCCTACTCCAACGACCCCGACGGGAAGTTTCGCGGGAGCTTCCGCTGCTCCCAGGAAATGGCGGACGAGTTCTGCCTGGAAGCCCACAAGGCCGGCTTCCAGATCGCCGCCATCCCCCACGGCGACCACGGCATCACCGTGACCCTGGACGCCATCGAGAAGGCCCAGAAGGCGTACCCGCGCCCGGACGCGCGCCACCGCCTGGAGCACGCCTACTTGTGGAACGCCGAGCTGCTGGACAGGGCCGCCGGCCTGGGCGTCGTCTACAACGCCCAGCCGCCGATCCTGGAGGTGCTGGGTGAAGCCTGCACCCTGGAGCCCTGGGGCGCGGAGCGCTCGAAGTACGCCTTTCCCATGAAGTCGCTGCTGGAGCGCGGGGTGATCTCCTCGGGCGGCTCCGACATGCCCATCGTCACCGCGAACCCCATGGTGGGCATCGACTGCCTGGTCAGCCGGCGCCTCGACCCGAGCCCGGGCGCAACCGTGCTCAACCCCGACGAGCGCCTTACCGTCATGGAGGCGCTGCGAATCTACACCTACAACGGCGCCTACGCGCACTTCGAGGAGCAGAGCAAGGGTTCCATCGAGGAAGGCAAACTCGCCGACCTGGCCGTGCTCTCCAGGGACATCCTGACCGCCCCGCCGGAGGAGATCCGGCACATCACCGTGGACATGACCGTGGTGGACGGCAATGTCGTGCACGAGGCCGGGCAGGAGCCTGTCCGCTAATCCCGAGGCCTTCCTCTCCGTCATTCCCGCGAAACAGGCTGTGTCAAAACTCATGAGGCAACTACGTAACAGAACGTCATTCCCGCTTTCGCGGGAATGACTCTTCGGGGGACCGTTGCCTCGGGAGTTTTGACACGACGTGGAAAGCGGGAATCCAGGGGTGGGGAGGGGCAAGACGGACGACCAACATGAGGAAGCACCATGGATGACCTTCAGAAACTGGTATTGGCCCACATCCGCGAGGAAGAGCTGGTGGCAATGGCCATGGACCTGGTGAGCATCTTCAGCCCGCCGGGCGCGGAGGCGCCCGCCGGCGACTATCTGGCCGGACGCCTGGCCGAGTTGGGCATGCGCGTGCAGCTCCAGGAGGTGGAGCCCGGACGCAACAACGTGGTGGGACGGCTCCCCGGCAGCAAGGGTTCGCCCACGCTGCTCTTCAGCGGACACTTCGACACCAGCACCACCGGCCGCGAGGCCGAGGCGTGGGGCAGCCGCTATACGCCCGAGGTCGTGGGCGGCGGCGTGGCCCGGGCCACCACCGCCGACGGGTGGATACACGGCCTCGGCGCCAGCAACATGAAGGGCGCCTTCGCCGCCTACTGGGGCGCGGTGCGGGCGCTCCAGCGCGCCGGGGTGGAACTGGCCGGCGACATCCTCATTACCGGCGTCGTGGGGGAGACGGAGAAGGCGCCGGTGGACCAGTACCAAGGGGCGGAGTTCCGCGGGGGCAAGGCGGGCTCGCGCTATCTGGTCACCCATGGCTTGACGGCCGACTTCGCCGTCATCGGCGAGCCCACCGGCATGCGCCTGCAGATCGGCGAGACCGGGTACTGCTTCGTCAAGGTAACGGTCTACGGCAGGTCCCAGCATACCTGGTCCAAGGAGCACGGCATCGACCCCATCGAGAAGATGATGCGCGTCTTCACCGCCCTGCAGGCATGGGAGCCCGTGTTCCGGGACCGCCATCCGCATCCCTTCATGGAGTGCCGCATCGGCATCGGCGCCATCCAGGGCGGACACCCCTACAAGCCCTCCAAGTGCCCGGCACCCTTCTGCAACCTCTACGTGGACGTGCGCGTGGTGCCGGGACAGAGCTTCCTGGAAGTGAAGAAGGAGATCGAGGCCGTGCTGGACGAGCTCAAGGCCGACGACCCGGAGCTGCAGACCGAGGTGGAGCTGTACCTGACGGGGAACGGCTTCGAGCTGAACCGCGACGAACCGCTGGTGAAGGCCATGGAGCGGGCCCACGAGAGCGTCTACGGCGAGCCCGTCCCCTATGCCGCACCCAACCGCTACGCCGTCTCCAGCGACGCCGGCCCCATGTTCGAATACGGCATCCGCGGCCTCACCTACGGCCCCGGCGGCATCTCCACCGGCGGCCAGTTCGCCAACTACGACCCGGCGCACCAGCACAGCGAGGTGCTGAAAATCGAACATTTGGTCAAGGCCGCGGGCGTGTACGCTCTGGCCGCGCTGGACCTGTGCGGGCCGGCGTCGTAGCGGGCGGACGGCGCCCACGTCGGAGGAACGGACCATGGAACCTCTCATCGGGTATTCGGCCCTGATCGAGCGCCCTCCCCTGCGCTGGCCGGACGGCGCCCGGGTGGCGCTTTGGATACAGATGAACCTGGAGCACTTCGAGATCGACGCCCCGGGCATGAGCCTGCCGCCTAGCCGCTCGCCCGGCCCCATCCCCGATCCCAAGAACGCCGGCTGGCGCGACTACGGCGCGCGCGTGGGCATCTGGCGGCTCATGGACATGCTGGACCGCCACCGCCTGCGCGCCTCGGCGCCCACCAACGACCAGGTGTGCGACTACTATCCCGAGATCATCCGCGAGGCGGTGCGGCGCGAGTGGGAGCTCATGGGCCACGGGTTCAACAACTCGCACACCCTGGGAGGCCTGTCGGCCGAGGACGAACGCGCGGTCATCCAGGCCAGCGTGGCGAAACTGAGCGCGGCCGCCGGACGCCCCACCAAGGGATGGCTCGGCCCCGGCCTGGTGGAGACCTTCAACACCCTGGAGATCCTGGCCGAGGCCGGCGTCGAGTACGTCTCCGACTGGTGCAACGACGACCAGCCCTATCCCATCGAAGTCGGCAGCGGCCGGCTCATCGGCGTTCCCTACTGCATGGAGGTCAACGACATCTACGCCTTCGTGGGCGCCGGCATGGACGGGGAGAGCTTCTACCGGATGATGTGCGACCAGTTCGACGTGCTGCACGCCGAAGGCGCGGACACGGGCCGCATCCTCGGCCTCTGCCTGCACCCCTTCATCGGCGGCCAGGCGCACCGCGCCAAGTGGATCGACAAGGGCCTGGAGTACATCGTCGGCCACGACGGCGTGTGGGCCGCCACCGCCGAGGAGATCTCGGACTGGTACTACGAGCACTACTACGAGGACGCGCTGGCGCGACTGCGCGAACGGGCGCGGACGAAGTCCGGCAAGTCCGGCGCACAGGACCAATAGTCGGGACGATCACCGGGTCGACGTAATCGAAAGGGAGGAAAACCGTGGCACTACGCGAAATCAATTCCGTTCCGGTCCCCGCCGGCCAGGGAGCCGCCTGCACCGTGCAGGCCGGCCAGTACGTGCGGGTCGTCGACGTCGAAGGCGGTCAGGTGGCCGACTTCAACGCCTGGACGCTGCCCGACTACAAGGAGCAGTTCTGGTCCGGGCGCACCCGGATCGTGGAGGGAGCGCACCTCTCCACCGGCAACCGCCTGTTTTCCTCGCCCAACATGGAGGTATTGTTCACCATCACCGACGACACCGTGAAACGCGTCGACTCGCCCCTCGGCGCCATCTCCCACGATCTCATCTACGCGCGCTGCAGCTCGGGACTGTGGAAGCTCCGCGGCGTCGACAACGCCCCCAACTGCCAGGACAACCTCGTGCGGGCCATCGAATCCTACGGGCTCACCGCGCACAACGTCCACGACGCCTTCAACATCTTCATGAAGACCGGCATCAACGAGGACGACCGCCTGTTCGAGGAACCCGCCGAATCGGTGGCCGGGGACTACCTGGAACTGCGCGCGGAGAAGGACTGCCTGGTAGCCGTGTCGTCCTGCCCGGGGCGCGGCAACCGTTTTCCGGAATGGCGGAACCGGCCGCTGCGGGTGGACGTGCTGGTGGAGGAGTGAAGGCCGGGCCGGATTGCCCTGAGCATCCGGCAGACAAAGCCCTCCCGCATCAACTGCCGCCCTTGGTTTCTACCCTTGGAAACGGGCGGATACGGATTCGTTGCGGGAGCCTCTCTGCTTCCAGACCCAACCCGACCGGATCGTGCGTGGGATCAGCCAGCTCGGCCAAACGATCCGTCATCCCGAGGATGAAGAGCACCGTCGCGTAGGTCCCCAAGGAGACGCCCGGATCGCCCTTCTCCACCTTGTTGAGGGTAGTGCGACTGATAAAGGCCCGCTCCGCCATGATCGCCGTGGGGATACGGCGCCGGCGACGCGCATCCCGGATGTCCGTACCCAGTTTCCTCAACACACGGCGGACGGGAATGGGCAGGGCTGCTTGTGATCTCGCAGGCATAACGTCCTTGTATCTGTACGCTGAAAGGCACAGCGTACATTATGCTGAACGTATAGCAACCAGCAAACTCGGATCGCACGGAGCAGTCGGCTGTTGAAGCGTCAACGAGGAGGTAGAGAAAGCGCGCCCGAAGGGAGTCGAACCCCTAACCTCCAGATCCGTAGTCTGGCGCTCTATCCAATTGAGCTACGGGCGCAAATTGTGGGGGAAACCTGACGGAAATTAATCACACTGACCGAGAAACCGCAATGCCCCTGGGCAAGCGACCGCATCCACGCCCGATTGCCGACCCATCGGACCCGACCGCGTTGTTGAAACCGTCGCCGGACTTGTATACCATACGGTTCAATAATTGATCGGATAAACACTTGCCATGGAAATGACCCACTACGCGACACGTGAAGACTTGGCCCAACTGGAAACCCGCGTCGTGGAGCGAATCGGCGCGCTGGAAAGCCGGCTGGTGCGGGACATGCGCGAATCGGAACAACGCGCCGCCGGCCGTGAATGGCGCATCCTCGGCATAGTAGTCAGCATCGCGGCCGTGATGGTGGCCGTCATGCGGTATTTCGGCTAGTCCCGGAACTCGTCCCAAACAGTTTGAGGTAAGGTGGCGGAGAGAGAGGGATTCGAACCCTCGGTACCCTTTTGGGGTACACACGCTTAGCAGGCGTGCGCCTTCGACCGCTCGGCCATCTCTCCGAAGCGGGTGGAGCCAGCACTATGGCACACGCACCCAACTCGGTCAAACTTTCGGGTTCCCAAAGGGGCCCCAGGGCGACCGAGTCCACCCCCGGCGCAGGACTCCCTGAAACCGCTCGATTTGACAACCCCGGACGGCGCCCTCTACATATGATGCATGGGCATGGACTGACAACGCCCTGACACGTGCCCGCACCCCTATACTTCGACCGGATCCCGGAACCACCCAACCCATGCCCGAAATCCGAACACGTTTCGCTCCCAGCCCTACCGGCTACCTGCACATCGGCGGCGCGCGCACCGCGCTGTTCAACTACCTCTACGCTCGGCATTGCGGCGGGAAGTTCGTTCTCCGCATCGAGGACACGGACCGCCAGCGCTCGACGCCGGAGGCCATCGACGCGATCCTGCGGAGCATGGAGTGGCTGGAGTTGGAGTGGGACGAGGGGCCGTTCTATCAGACGGAGCGGATGGACCTCTACCAGGAGCGGCTCCGGTCGCTCTTGAGCGCGGGGGACGCCTATCCTTGCGTGTGCACACCGGAGACCCTGGATGCCAAGCGGCAGGCGGCGATGGCCGAGAAGCGCAAGCCGATGTACGACGGCACGTGCCGGCCCGCGGAGCGGGCGGCGGTGCCGTTGCCGGAGGGGGTTCCCTTCACCGTCCGGTTCCGCTCGCCGGAGAGCGGCGCCACGGTGGTGGACGACAAGGTCAAGGGGCGGGTGGAGTTCGACAACGCGGAGTTGGACGACCTGATCCTGGCGCGCTCGGATGGGAGTCCGACGTACAACTTCTGCGTGGTGTGCGACGACATCGACATGGGAATCACCCACATTGTCCGCGGCGACGACCACCTGTCCAACACGCCGCGGCAGATGCAGCTCTATTGGGCGCTGGGGGCGGAGCCGCCGGTGTTCGCCCACGTGCCGCTGATCCTCGGGGAGGACAAGAAGCGGCTCAGCAAGCGCCACGGCGCCACCTCGGTGATGGCGTACCGGGACATGGGCTACTTCCCCGAGGCGCTGAACAACTACCTGGTGCGGCTGGGCTGGTCGCATGGCGACCAGGAGATCTTCGACGCCCAAGAGCTGGTGGAGAAGTTCGACATCGACGCGGTGGGCAAATCCTCGGCGGTGTTCAATCCGGAGAAGCTCCTGTGGCTCAACGCCCACTACCTCAAGGGCCGGCCGCTTCCCCAACTTGCCGAGGAGGTGGCCCCCTACCTCGCGGCCAAGGGCTACGCGCCGCCCGAGGACCGCGTGTGGCTGGAGAAGATGGTGGACACCCTGCGGGAACGGGCCAAGTCACTGGTGGAACTGGTGGACATGGCCCACTACTTCCTCACGGAATCGGTCGACATCGACGACAAGGCGGGGCGCAAGCACCTGGTTCCCGAGGCCAAGAACCTGCTCCAGGAAGTGTCCGTCAAGCTCGGCAACCTGGCCGACTTCAACGAGGCGGGCATCGAAGGAGTGTTCGGCGACGTGATCGCGGAGCGGGGCATCAAGCTGGGCAAGGTGGCCCAGCCGGTGCGGGTGGCGCTCACCGGCTCCACCGTGAGCCCGGGGATCTACGAAGTCATCGACGTGCTCGGGCGGGACGTGACCCTCGCGCGGCTCGCCGCGGGTGTCCGCTACATCGATGCCCACCCTTCAACCCAAGGCTGAGCGAACCCTCAAGCGCCGCGCCGGCGCACCCTCTCATGGTTCAGCACGTAGAGGCCGCCGCCGCACACCAGCGCCATCCCGGCGTAGGTCACCGCGTCCGGCCAGTGGCCGAAGAACAGCACACCCCAGAACACCGACATGGGCAGCGCCACGTACTCGAACGGCGCCAGCGCCGCGGGCACCGACACGCGGTATCCTTGCGACATGAGGTAGCTGGCGACTCCGTTCAAGGCGCCGATGCCGAGGAACAGCGCGCCGTCCGCGAACGGCGGGACCGTCCAGGCGCGCAGCAGGAACGCAAGGCTTGAACCGTCCTCGGGAGAGAACCGCCCGTCTCCCGCCACGAGGCCCATGGTGACGCTCGCGGCGACAAAGCCCACCTGGGCGTAGAAGGAGATGGTGGAGGCGCGCTCGGTGGTCCCGAGGCGGCGGGTCATGATCTGCATGACCGCATAGCAACAGGCGGCGCCCAGGGGAAACAGCGCCACCAACTGCAAGGTCCCCCCGCCGGGCCGAAGCATCAGGACGACACCCAGGAGGCCGACACACACCGCGGCCCAGCGGCGCCCCCCCACCGCCTCGCGCAACACGAGCGCGGTCAGCCCGGTGATCAGCACCGGCGCGATGAAGAAGATCGACGTGGCCTCGGCGATGGTCATGGCGGCGAGGCCGAGAAAAAACGTGCTGTTGGCCGTGACCAGAAGGGTGGAACGGGCCAGGTGCAGGCCGACGCGGCCAGTGCGCCACAACCTGAGGCCGCCTTCCAGACGCATGGCGCACAGGGTCACCGCCACCGCGCTGGTCGCCCGCACCAGCACGATCTCGTGCAGCGGATATTCCCCGCTCAGCCACTTGATGGTGGCATCCTGGAGGATGAAGATGGTGACCGCGCTGACGACGCAGGCGATCCCGAGCATGCGTTGGTCCATGGCCCCTGTAGCTGTCCCCGGATCCCCACCACCTTGACGCCCGAGGCGGTTTAATTTATCCTTGGAGGTTGTTGAGGAGTCGGCTAATTGGTAAGCCACCTGACTCTGGATCAGGCGATTGTAGGTTCGAGTCCTACCTCCTCAGCCACGGTCCCATCGTCTAGCGGTTAGGACGCTGGCCTCTCACGCCAGAAACACGGGTTCGAGTCCCGT